>JACQAF010000218.1 GCA_016195145.1 Rhodospirillales bacterium | reverse complement strand
GGCGCGTTCCCACAGGCTTTGCCAGTGCCCCGGCCCCGAATTGCCAAGGCCGGGTACGATCAGCACCGTCGGATCAACCATAACTTCATCTTCCGTATCTTCGATGGGTGGCCAATCGGCCGGCCTTATCCGACCCGTTTCCAGATCGTCCCCTTCGGCCCGTCTTCAAGCATAACGCCCATCGCCTTCAGCTCGTCGCGAATACGGTCGGCTTCCTTGAAATCCTTCGCCTTGCGGGCGGCGACGCGCGCCGCGATCCGGCTTTCGATCTCGGTCTCGCCGACCGTCGCCGCGCCGGCCGGCTGCCAGCGGAACCATTCTCCAGGCGTCGTCGCGAATAGGCCGAGAAGCCGCGCGCCATAAAGAAGATTCGCCTTGGACCTGCGCTTCATCGCCGCGTCGGTCGCGCTGTTGAGATCGCCCGCCATCTCATGGAGATAGGCGATGGCGAGCGGCGTGTTGAGATCGTCTTCGAGCGCATCCATCACCCCGGTCGGGGTTTCGCCGCCCTCCGGCTCGATGTCGGCGCTGGCGCGCAACGCCGTATAGAAGCGGTCGAGTTCGCCCTTGGCCTGACGCAGGCCCTCGTCGGAGAAGTCGAGCGGCGCGCGGTAATGGGTCTTGAGCAGCAGCAGGCGGATCGCCTCGCCCGGCGCGCGGGCGAGCAGGTCGCGCACGGTGAAGAAATTGCCGAGGCTCTTCGACATCTTCTCGCCGTTGACGACGAGAAACCCGTTATGCACCCAGGTCCCGACGAAACGCTTGCCGCCATGGGCGCATTCGCTCTGGGCGATCTCGTTCTCGTGGTGCGGAAAGATCAGGTCGTGCCCGCCGCCATGAATGTCGAAACTCTCGCCGAGATATTCGGCGCTCATCGCCGAGCATTCGAGATGCCAGCCCGGCCGGCCGCGCCCCCACGGGCTGTCCCAGCCCGGCTGGTCGGGCGCGCTCGGTTTCCACAAAACGAAATCGGCCGGGTCTTTCTTGTAGGGCGCCACTTCGACCCGCGCCCCGGCGATCAGCTCGTCGCGCGAGCGGCCCGACAGCTTGCCATAATCGGACTTGGTCGCCACCGCGAACAGCACATGCCCTTCGGCGACATAGGCGTGGCCGCCGGCGATCAGCGTCCCGATCATGCCGATCATCTGGGGGATGTGCTGGGTCGCGCGCGGCTCGATATCGGGCGGCAACGCGCCGAGCGCGGCCATATCCTCGTGATAGGCGCGGGCCGTGCGGACGGTGATCGAGTCGATTTCCTCGCCCGACTCCTTCGCCGCCGCCATGATCTTGTCGTCCACATCGGTGATGTTGCGGACGTAGGTCACCTTCGGATAAAGGCGCTTCAGCAGCCGGTAAAGAACGTCGAACACCGCCACCGGCCGGGCGTTGCCGATATGAGCGTAGTCATAGACCGTCGGCCCGCACACATACATGCGCACATGGGCCGGGTCGATCGGCTCGAAGCGTTCCTTGCGGCGCGTCAGCGAATTGTGGAGGAGCAGCGGCAAAACAGGTTCCCGGACGGTCGTTCAGGCGGCCTTGCCGGAAAGCCGCGCGGCGGCGCGGTTCCGGCCAATGATCGGTAACAGGGATTTAAGCTCGGGTCCATGCTCGCGCGCGGTAAGCGCGAGACGCAGCGGCATAAACAGATCGCGCCCCTTGCGCCCGGTCGCGGCCGCCACCGCCTTCGTCCACTCGCCCCATGTCGCCTCGGTCCACGGCTCCGGCGGCAGCAGATCGGCGGCCCGGCTGGCGAGCCCTGCATCGGCCAGCACCGGCGCGACCGGCTCGTGGCAGATGCGCCACCACTCCCCCGCCTCCTTGATCGTCGCGATATTCGGCCGCACGGCGAGCCAGAACGCCTCGTCCACTCCCGGCATGTCGAGCGCCGCCAGCCGCGCCCGCACCTCGGCGAACGGCATATCGTGCAGCAGCTTGGCGTTAAGGCGCTTCAGCTCGTCAAGGTCGAGCTTCGGCGCCGCGCGGCTGAACTTGTCGAGATCGAAACCGGGGATCAGATCCTCGATCCGGGCCTTCGCCTCCACCGGATCGGACGTGCCGAGCCGGGCGAGCAGGCTGTTGACCGCCATTGCCTCGATCCCCTCGCTGCGCAGCGCCCCGATACTGAGGCTGCCCAGCCGCTTCGACAGGTTGTGGCCGCCGGCGTCGGTGAGCAGCGAGAAATGGGCGAAGGTCAGGCTCGCCGGCGCGCGCCCCAGCGCCTCGAAAAGCTGGAGCTGGACGGCGGTGTTGGAGACATGGTCCTCGCCGCGAATGATGTGCGTGATGTCGAATTCGATGTCGTCGACGACCGAGGCCAGGGTGTAGATAGGCGTGCCGTCGGCGCGCACCAGCACCGGGTCCGACAGCCGTGCGCCGTGGAAGCTGACCGGGCCGCGGATCGCATCCGTCCACGCCACCTCGGCCGGATTGAGCAGGAACCGCCAATGCGGCTTGCGCCCTTCGGCCTCGTAGGCCTTTTTCTGCGCGTCGGACAGGCGCAGCGCCGTGCGGTCGTAGACCTGCACACCGCCGCCGGCGACCTGGCGGAACCGTCGCGCCTCCAGCTCCTCCGCCGTCTCATAGCAGGGATAAAGCCGGCCCATTTCCTTCAGACGGTCGACCGCCTCGGCGTAGCGACCGAAGCGGTCGGACTGGCGGGCGAATTCATCCCATGTCAGGCCGAGCCAGTGCAGGTCCGTCTCGATGCCGAGGGCGAACACTTTGGTCGATCGTTCGGTATCGGTATTGTCGAGGCGCAGCAGAAAGATGCCGTCGTGCCGGCGTGCGAACAGCCAGTTGATCAGCGCGCCACGGGCGTTGCCGAGGTGCAGGCGGCCGGTCGGGCTCGGCGCGAAGCGGACACGGACCGTCATGGCCCGAACAGCAGCGTATCGAGGCCGCGCACGAGCCCGGTCACGCCACCGACCCGCCGCACCGCCAGCAGCGTGCCGGCGACATACGGCGTAGCACTTTCGCCCGCGTCGTGGCGGATCGACAAGCGCTCGCTTGGCATGCCGAGGATTGCCTCGCACGACAGCACATAGCCGGGCAGGCGCAACGAGTGAACCCGCGTCGCACCGATGGCGGCGCCCCGGGTTTCCTGCGGCCCGCGCAGTTTGTCGACCGGCAGCGCCGTGCCGGGCTTGCGAACGGCATTCAGGCGCTCGGCCAGCTCGCGGGCGGTGCCGCTCACAATGCCGCGGTCAGCGAGAAATTTCCGGCGGCGACGACGCCCACGCCCTTGGCCCGCGCCGCGCGATCGATCTCGGCATAGTCGTCGGCGCCGAGCCCCGACGTACCGACAACCACGGCAACGCCGCGCCCGATCGCATGCAGAACATACCCCTTCACTGCATCGGGCTTGGTGTAGTCGACGACGACATCGGTCGGCGTCGCCAGCGCAGCATCGAGCGTGGCGGAAATCTTTACGCCGCCCGCCACCTCGCCCGCCGCACGACGTGCCACCGCGCCGGCTAAGGCAAGGTCCTCGCTCGCGGCGACGGCGCGCATCAGTTCCCGGCCGACCCAACCGGTCGCCCCGGCAATGCAAATCCGGATGGTCATGATTCGGTCCTGAAGCCGTTGGTGATCGGATAGCGCCGGTCGCGGCCGAAGGCGCGGCGGGTGATTTTGACCCCCGGGGCCGCTTGGCGCCGCTTGTATTCCGCCGCATCGACCATGCGGCGCACCCGGGCGACGAAGGCCGCATCGTGGCCGCGCGCCGCAATGTCGGCGGCCGGCATTTCCTTCTCGACCAGGCAATGCAGGATATCGTCGAGCTTCGCATAGGGGCCGAGGGCGGCCTCGTCGGTCTGGTCGGGCTTCAGTTCAGCGGTGGGCGGCTTGGTGATCACGCGGCGCGGCATCGCCGGCCCGGCCGGGCCCAGCGCGCCGGCAGGCAGGTTGCCGTTGCGCCATTCGCACAGCGCGAACACGGTCATTTTGTATACATCCTTGAGCACGGCGAAGCCGCCGCACATGTCGCCGTACAGCGTCGCGTAGCCGACCGACATTTCCGACTTGTTGCCGGTCGAGACGACCATATGGCCGAACTTGTTCGACAGCGCCATCAGCGTCAACCCGCGCGCCCGCGACTGAATGTTCTCTTCGGTGATGTCGGCGTTGGCGCCCTTGAACAGCGGCGCGAGCATGGCCGCAAAGGCGTCCATCGCCGGCTTGATTGGCGCCGTGTCGAGGCGCACGCCGAGCAGCCGCGCCACCTCGGCCGCGTCGTCGAGACTTTCGCGCGAGGTATAGGGTGAGGGCATCATCACCGCATGTACCCGATCCGCCCCCAGCGCATCGACGGCGAGCGCCGCCGTCAGCGCCGAATCGATCCCGCCCGACAGACCGAGAATGACGCCGGGAAAGCGGTTCTTGTTCACGTAATCGCGCAGGCCCAGCATCAGGGCCCGATAGATCGCCTCCGCTCCTTCGGGCGGCTTGTCGATCCGCGCCGGCGCGCACCGCCATTTTTCGGCGGCATCGGGCGTCCATTCGACGATCCGCATCGCCTCGGCAAAGGCCGGCATCTGCATGGCCAGCTGCCGGTCGGCGTTGAGGACGAAAGACGCGCCGTCGAACACCAGTTCGTCCTGGCCGCCGACCTGGTTGACATAGACGAGCGGCAGGCCGGTTTCGCTCACCCGCGCCACGGCGAGCCCGATGCGTTCGTCGAGTTTGTCGGTCTCGAACGGGCTGCCGTTCGGCACGACGAGAATCTGCGCGCCGGATTCGACCAGGCACTCGGCGACGTCGGGGTACCACATGTCCTCGCATACCATCACCCCGAGCCGCACGCCGCGAAAGGCCACCGGCCCCGGCAATGGCCCCGACGCAAAAACCCGCTTCTCGTCGAATACGCCGTAATTGGGCAGCTCGTGCTTGTAGCGCGTCGCCGCGATCTTGCCACCGTCGAGCAGGAGAGCGGCGTTATAGAGCTTGCCGTTATCCGCCCACGGCGCGCCGACCAGCATGGCCGGGCCGCCATCGGCCGTGTCGCGCGCCAATCCCTCCACCGCCTCGCGCACCGCCCTCTGGAAGGCGGGCTTGAGCACCAGATCCTCGGGCGGATAGCCGGCCACGACCAGCTCGGAATAGACGACAAGATGGGCCCCTCCGGCGCGCGCCTCGGTCCGCGTCTTGCGGATCCGGGCGACATTGCCGGCTAGGTCGCCCACGGTGGGGTTAATCTGCGCCAGGGCAAGGACGAGCGAATTGGTCGTGGTCATGGCTCGTGACATTGTGCGGCGGCGCGGCGCGCGTCAACCGTTGTCGCGCCGCGGCCGGAACGGGACGACGGCGCCGGCTATTTCTTTCGCAGCAGGAACTCGCGGCCGACCTTGACCGACGGCTTGCCGTCGTATTCGACGATATCGGCGGTGGCGTAGGTTTCGGTCCAGGTTTCGGGCAGATAGGAGCCGGTGCCGATCACGTCCACCGGCACGTTGGCGACCGCCATGGTCTTGCACTTCGCCCAAGGTGGCGCAGCTCGGTTTCGGTGCGATAGCCGCGGATCGCCTGCGGCGCGTTGCGTTCGAGCACGGCGTAGGATATCGCCAGATCGAGCCCCTCGACATATCGCCCGCCATGGGTGTCGAGGCGCATGCCGAGCCGCCCGGCGGCAGCAAGCTCGGGGAAGCGGCGACAGACGGCGATCGAATCGGCGATCTCGGCGCCGTAATAATCGACCAGTACGACCAGATCCTCGGCCGGGAAGGTTTCGTGCAGCATTTCGGCCGCGCGCACGGTCGAGCCGGCGTAGCCGATCAGCGCATGCGGCATGGTGCCGCGGCCGCGCGGCTGGCCGAAATAATGCGCCGTCGCGTCAGTGGCATTGGCGACGAACCCGACCGCTCCGACCTCGCGCTTGGCCGCCGCCGACCCGACCGAGGCGGCATAGGCCATCATATCGGCCATGTCGCCGCCGGCGCAGTGCCGCGCATCCATGGCGAGAAACGCCACCTTGGGCAGATCGACGCACATCGTATAGGCGTTGTAGGCGGCGACGCAGGCAGGGCCGAATTTCTGGAGATAAATCGTTTCCAGATCGACCAGATGAACCAGCGGCCCCTTCACATACATCAGCGGATCGCCGGCACCGACCCAATCGCCCTCTTGGTGCGGCAGATCGATATCGAAGCGCGTGCCGCGCGCCGCGGCAATGGCGTTGAGCCAATCGACGGCAAGGCGCGGCGTGAGAATCACCGGCCGGCGCATGAACACGGCGTAGGTGACGTTGACATCGCCGAAGCGCTGCACCGCCGCCCGCGTCTTGTTGAAATAATGGTCGGTCAGCCGCGGAACGTCCTCGACTCGCGGCTCGGGCGCCGTCCGCGTTGCGGACGCGCCCTTTGCTCCCCTGTCGTCCATGTCAGGAAGCGGCGGCTGTTCGTCGTGCGCCGCCATTGGCGGCGTCGACGCGACCGGCCTTAAGTTCCTCCGCGATCAGGAAGGCAAGTTCGATGGCCTGGCTGCCGTTGAGCCGGGGGTCGCAATGGGTGTGGTAGCGATCGGCCAGCGCATGCTCGGTGATCGCCTCCGCCCCGCCGATGCATTCGGTGACGTTCTGCCCGGTCATCTCGAAATGGACGCCGCCGGCATAGGTCCCTTCGGCGCGGTGAACGGCCATGAAGCCGCGCACCTCGGCAAGGATGCGGTCGAACGGCCGGGTCTTGTAGCCGTTGCCCGACTTGATGGTGTTGCCATGCATCGGGTCGCATGACCATGCGATCTTGCGGCCCTCGCGCTGCGCGCGCCGGACCAGCGCCGGCAGCTTCGCCTCGACCTTGTCCGACCCCATGCGCGCAATCAGCGTCAACCGGCCCGGCTTGTTGGCCGGGTTCAGGATGTCGATCAGCCGGATCAGATCGTCGGGCTCCATCGTTGGCCCGCATTTGAGGCCGATCGGGTTCTTGATGCCGCGCACGAATTCGACATGCGCGCCATCGAGCTGGCGCGTGCGTTCGCCGATCCACACCATGTGGGCCGAGCAATCGTACCAGTCGCCGGTCGTCGAATCGATGCGGGTCAGCGCCTGCTCATAGGGCAGCAGCAGCGCCTCGTGCGAGGTATAGACCTCGGCCTCGCGAATCTGGGGCGTCAGCGCGGCGGTCAGGCCGCACGCTTCCATGAAGGTCAGGGCGTGAGCGATATGGTCGGCGAGCTCGCGGAACCGCTCGCCGGCCGGGCTCCGCTCGACGAAACCGAGCGTCCAGCGGTGGACGCGATGCAGGTCGGCATAGCCGCCATGGGCGAAGGCGCGCAGGAGATTGAGCGTCGCCGCCGACTGGCTGTAGCATTGCACCATGCGCTGCGGATCCGGCGCGCGCGCCGCGGCGTTGAACTCGATGCCATTGATGATGTCGCCGCGATAGGCGGGCAGGGTCACGCCATCGATGGTTTCCGTGTCGGCGGAGCGCGGCTTGGCGAACTGCCCGGCCATGCGCCCGACCTTCACCACCGGCAGACCGGCGCCGTACATCAGCACCACGGTCATCTGGAGCAACACCTTGAACGAATCGCGAATGTTGTTGGCGTTGAATTCGGCGAAGCTTTCGGCGCAATCGCCGCCTTGCAGTAGAACGGCTTTTCCTTCGGCAACCTTAGCGAGTGAGTCCTGGAGGGCCCGCGCCTCGCCGGCGAAAACCAATGGGGGGAATCCCTTGAGCCGCGCCTCGACATCCTCCAGCGCCGCCATATCCGGATAATCTGGCGTTTGGCGGATTGATTTGCTACGCCACGTTTCGGGAGTCCACTTGACGGTCGAGGTCGCGGCCATGGCAGGGGTTATCCAATTGTCGAGGTTGTGGATAAACTTAACAGGCCCGATATATGGGCCGCAAGCGGCCTATTTGCCAAGACAGCACATCCTTAGGTATTGAAATCGTTATGTTCGAGCTATCGAAGATCGGCTGGACTCTGGTCAATCCAACGGCACTGGCGTTCCTCGTCCTGCTGGCCGGGGCGCCCTTGTTGTGGACCCGGTACAGAAATCTTGGCCGGGGGCTGGTGATGCTGGCGCTCGTCGCCAGTGTCGGCGTGCAGATCGTCCCGGTCGGCAAATGGCTGTTGCATTCGCTCGAAGGGCGCTTTCCCGTGCCGCGCGAGATGCCCGCCAAGGTCGACGGCATCATCATGCTCGGCGGCGAGATCGACCAGTTCCGCACGCTGTCGCGCGGCCAGCCGGCGCTATACGGCGGCGCTTCGCGCCTGATCGCCTTCGCCGCCCTGGCCAAGCATTATCCCGACGCCCGCCTCGTCTTCACCGGCGGATCGGGCCAGATGCTGCGCCAGGAACAGAGTGAGGCCGAGGCTATGCGCATCGTCTTCGCCATGGTCGGGCTCGACCCAAATCGTGTGACGTTCGAGGATCGCTCGCGCAATACCTACGAGAACGCAATCCTCACCTTCCGGCTTGTCGAGCCGCCGCCCGAGGAAACCTGGCTCCTGGTCACCTCGGCCCGGCACATGCCGCGCTCGATGGGCGTCTTCCGCCGCGCCGGATGGAAAATCGTCGCCTACCCGGTCGATTTCCTGACCGAGGCGACCTTGCGCTGGCGCTTCGCGCTCAGCTTCGATAACGGCCTTGGCAAGCTTGAAACGGGATTGCGCGAATGGACCGGGCTGGTCGTCTATTATCTCCTCGGTCACACCGACGCGCTGTTCCCGGCGCCCTAGGCGTCAGGCGCGCCGTCGTCGCGCCAGCCAGGAATCGAGCGACCAGCGGTCGTGATCGCGGAAGGCATAAAGCGCGATGAACGCCGCCAGCGCCGGTAGGGACGTGACATAGGATCGGTAGATCGGTATGCCGTCCTCGATCACCAAGGGGAACAGCCAGAACTTCGCGGTGATCAGCACCGTCGTACCGTGGATCAGGAAGCCGAGGCCGTAGACGATGCGGCGCTGAAATCCGAGGACGATCCCCGCGGCAACGGCGAGCTGCGCGGAGCCAAGCGCATAGGGCAGCGCTTCGCCCAGATTGATGCCGTAGAAATAGGCGAATAACGCCTGCGTCTGTTCGGGGATGACGATTTTGCTCGCCCCCCAGACCAGCAGGAAATATCCCGCGGCCAAGCGGATCGCCAGCAGGGCCAACGCCTCGCGTTGCCCCGTCCCGCCCTGCCCCCGTTCGCCGAGCGACATGCGCCCCTCCCCGTTTCAGGCGATGGACCGACGGTCCCTATTCCGCCACGCCCTTGGCCAGCGCCGGCTTGGCCGGTTGCTTGACCGGTTCGCGCATCAGCACGAATTCCTCGGCCGTCGTCGGATGAACCGCGACCGTGCGATCCCATTGCCGCTTGGTGACGCCGGCCTTGACCGCGACGGCGAGCGACTGGACGATTTCGGGCGCGTCCGCCCCGACCATGTGCACGCCGCACACCCGGTCGGTGGCGCGATCGACCACCAGCTTCATCATCGCCTTCTCGTCGCGGCCCGACATGGTGTGCTTCATCGGCCGGAAGACGGCGCGGTAGATATCGACCTCGCCGAGCTTGCGCGCGGCCGCCTCGCTGAGGCCGACGACGCCGACCGGCGGCTGGCTGAACACCGCCGACGGCACGTCGTTATGGTCCATCCGCATCGGGTTGCGATTGAACAGCGTCTCAGCCAGCCCGCGTCCTTCGGCGATGGCGACCGGCGTCAAATTGAGGCGGTCGGTGCAGTCGCCGATGGCGTATATGCCGGGCACGGTCGTCTGCTGCCATTCGTCGACGGCGATCGCCTTGCGCTTGTTGAGCTGAACGCCGACCGCTTCGAGCCCCGTATCCCCGGTGTTCGGCCGCCGGCCGGTCGCGTACATCACCAAATCGGTCTCGATCGACCCGCCGGCATGGGTGGCGAGGCGGTAAGCGTAGCCGGCCGGCGCGATGCCTGTAATCTGGGTCTCGCTGTCGATGACGATGCTTTTCTTGGTCATCTCGGCGGCCAGATGGTCGCGCACATCGTCGTCGAAACCGCGCAGGATGCGGTCGCCGCGAATGATCTGCCGCACCTCGACGCCGGCGGCGTTGAAAATGCCGGCGAACTCGACCGCGATATAGCCGCCGCCGACGATGGCGATGCGGCGCGGCAGGCGCTTGAGATCGAGCGCGCCGTCCGAGGTGATCGCGTGCTCGATGCCCGGCACGGGCGGCAGATCGGGCCGGCCGCCGGTGGCGATCAGAATATGTTTGGCCGTATAGGTGCGCCCGCCGAGCTCGACCGCGTTGGGGCCGACGAGCTGCGCCCGCCCTTCGAGCATCGTCACCTTCGAATCGCCGAGCATCTTGATGTAGATGCCGTTGAGGCGATCGAGCTCGCGATCCTTGGCCGCGATCAGCTTCGCCCAGTCGAGCCGCGCGCCGTCGATGTTCCAGCCATAGCCGGCGGCGTCGCGGATATCCTCGGCGAAGTGGACGCCGTAGATCAGCAGCTTCTTCGGCACGCAGCCGCGTAGCACGCAGGTGCCGCCGATGCGCACCGATTCGGCGATGGCGACCCGTGCGCCATAGGCCGCCGCCCGGCGCGACGCAGCGACGCCGCCCGAGCCGGCGCCGATGGTGAACAGGTCGAAATCGTACTCGGCCATCGCTTGCCGCCGCCGAAGCGGCGCTCCCTCGCCCGCCGCCTAGCGCGTCAGGACCTCGGCCCCGGCGCGCGCGATCTGCGCGTCCTGGGCCGACTGCACGCCGCTGACCCCGATCGCGCCAACCACGTTGCCGCCATAGACGAGCGGCACGCCGCCCTCGACCGTCACCACCTCGGGCGACAGCGTCATCATCGCCGCGCGGCCGCCGGCGACGGCGTCTTCCAGCGCCTTCGACGGGCGCTTGAACAAGAGCGCAGTGCGCGCCTTGCCCATCGATACGCCAATGCTGCCGAGCTGGGTTCCGTCGGCGCGCTCGAAATACAGCAGATTCCCGCCGTCATCGACGATGGCGATGCACACCGTCCAGCCGTTCTTCTTCGCCTCGGCCGACGCCGCGGCGGCAACATTCTTCGCTGCCGCAATCGACAGGGCCTTTTTATCCAGCATTTGCGCCTGGGCGCCTTCCGTCGTCATTCGCCGATCGCTCCGTCTTCGTTGATTGGTCGCGCAAGGCCGCACGTTCCCGTGCCGCCCATGCGGGCGGCGGGCACGGGAACTCGCGTCATATATCCTTATTTGTCGATGCCACCCATGCACAGATATTTGACCTCGAGAAAGTCTTCGAGGCCGTATTTCGAGCCCTCGCGGCCGATGCCCGATTCCTTCACGCCGCCGAACGGCGCAATCTCGGTCGAGATGATGCCGGTGTTGATGCCGACCATCCCATATTCGAGCGCCTCGGCCACGCGCCAGATGCGGCCGATGTCGCGGCCGTAGAAATAGGAGGCGAGGCCGAACTCGGTGTCGTTGGCGAGCCGGATCGCATCCGCCTCGGTCTTGAAGCGGAACAGCGGCGCCACCGGGCCGAAGGTTTCCTCGCGCGCCACCGCCATTTGCGGCGTGACCTCGGTGAGGATGGTCGGCTGGAAGAACGTACCGCCGAGGGCGTGCGGCTTGCCGCCGGCCGTTATTTTGGCGCCCTTCGATGTCGCGTCCTTGATGTGCGCCTCAACCTTGGCGACCGCGTTCTTGTCGATCAGCGGCCCCTGGGTCGCTCCCGGCTCGATGCCCGGCGCAACCTTGAGCTTGCCAACCGCCGTGGCCAGCTTCGCCGCGAAGGCATCATAGATTTTGTCCTGGACGAGGAAGCGGTTGGCGCAGACGCAGGTCTGGCCGGTATTGCGATACTTCGAGGCGATGGCGCCCTCGACCGCCGCGTCCAGATCGGCGTCGTCGAAAACGATGAATGGCGCGTTGCCGCCGAGTTCGAGCGACACCTTTTTCACCGTCGCCGCGCACTGGGCCATCAGCAGCTTGCCGATCTCGGTCGAGCCGGTGAACGACAGCTTGCGCACCAGCTTGTTGCCGGTGAGCTCGCCGCCGATGGCGGCGGCCGAGCCGGTGACGATATTGAGCACGCCCTTGGGCAGGCCGGCGCGTTCGGCCAGCTCGGCCAGCGCCAGCGCCGAGAACGGCGTCTGCCCGGCCGGCTTCAGCACCACCGTGCAGCCGGCGGCGATCGCCGGGCCGGCCTTGCGGGTGATCATCGCCGCCGGGAAATTCCACGGCGTGATGCAGGCGACGACGCCGATCGGCTCCTTCACCACCACGATGCGCTTGTCCGCCTGGTGCTGCGGGATGGTGTCGCCATAGGCGCGCTTCGCTTCCTCGCCGAACCATTCGAGGAACGAGGCGGCATAGGCGATCTCGCCTTTCGATTCGGCGAGCGGCTTGCCCTGCTCGATGGTCATCAGGAGGGCGAGATCGTCCTGGTTGGCCATCGTCAGCTCGCACCAGCGTCGCATCACGCCGGCGCGTTCCTTCGCCGTCGTGGCCCGCCAGGCCGGCCAGGCGAGCGCCGCCGCTTCGATGGCGCGGCGGGTTTCGGCCTCGCCCATCTTCGGCACGGTGCCGATCCGGTCGCCGGTCGCGGGGTTGCGGACATCGATCGTGCCCTTGCCATCGGCGTCGGTCCACGCGCCATCGACATAGCATTGCTGGCGAAACAGCTTGGAATCCTTAAGCTGCACGCCGGCAGCGGTTTTTTGCGGCTTTACGGCAAGCTTGGTCATGGCACCCTCTCAACGTCGGAAATGAAGCAAGGGGGTAGTATAGCGGCAGCCGACCCTGGCAATCCAGACCGCAACTGACGACGCACGCCCCCATCCATGCTGGAAAATTGCATGGCGCCAAAAAGAGAAAGGGCGGGCGCCGTGCGCCCGCCCTTCCCCGTTCTGCCCCGGTCGCCCGGGTCGCGGGTTCAGGCCGCCCGAACGGTGGCGATGAACTTGTCGACCTCGTGACGCAGGGTCTCGCCCTGCTTGGCCAGCTCGCCCGCCGCCGAGAGAACCTGGCCCGCCGCCGCGCCCGTCTCGCCCGCCGCCTGGGTGACGCCGCCGATGTTGGTCGACACCTCGCCCGTCCCCTTGGCCGCTTCCTGGACGTTGCGCGCGATCTCCTGCGTCGCCGCACCCTGCTCCTCCACCGCCGAGGCGATGGTCGTCGCGATCTCGTTGATCCGCCCGATGGTGCCGGCGATGCTGCCGATCGCGTCCACGGCGCCCTTGGTCGCGCCCTGGATGGCGTTGATCTGCGCCGCGATGTCCTCGGTCGCCTTGGCCGTCTGGTTGGCCAGGCTCTTCACCTCCGAGGCGACCACCGCCACGCCCTTGCCCGCCTCGCCCGCCCGCGCCGCCTCGATGGTGGCGTTGAGGGCGAGGAGATTGGTCTGGCCCGCGATGTCGTTGATCAGCTTGACCACGTCGCCGATCTTCTGCGCCGCCTGGGCCAGGCCCTGGACTTCGGCGTTGGTCTTGCCGGCTTCTTCCACCGCCTTGCCGGCGATCTTCGCCGATTCCGCCACCTGGCGGCTGATCTCGGCGATCGAGGCCGACAGCTCCTCGGCCGCCGTCGCCACCGTCTGCACGTTGGTCGAGGCCTGCTCCGACGCCGCCGCGACCACCGTCGCCTGGCGGTTGGTCTCCTCCGCCGTCGCCGACATCGACTGGGCCGAGGACTGCATCTCCGTCGCCGACGAGGTCACCGCATCGACCACCCCCTTGACGCTCGCCTCGAAGTCGCTGGCCAGGCGGTTCATCGCCGCCTTCTTCTCGACCTCCGCCCGCTTCTCCGCTTCCGCCTGGTCGGCGCGCATGCGTTCGGTCTCGATCATGTTGTCCTTGAACACCTGCACCGCCTTGGCCATCTGCCCGATCTCGTCCGCGCGGTCGCGGCTCGGCACTTCCGTGCTCGTGTCGCCCGACGACAGCTTGGTCATCGCACCGGTCATCCCCAGCAGCGGCCCGACGATCCCGCGCGTGATCACCCACGCGAGGAACATGCCAATGAGCAGGCCGGCGATCGACAGGCCGAGACCCAGCGTCGAGGCGTTGGTCATCTGGGCCTTGGTGTCGGTTTCGACCGTCGCCAGGTTGTCGCCCGCCGACTTGACCACGGCGGCGGCGGTCTTCGAAATCTCACCCGCCTGGCCGGCCATCGTCTCGCCGAACAGTTTGATGATCTCGCCATTGGCCGCCGCCGCTTCGGTAAAGGCAACCTCGAACTTGCCGAGGAGATCGTTGGCATCGTCGACGTTCTTGCGATCCTCGGCGTCCTTCACCAGTTTACCGAGACTGGCCATGGATTTCTTGGTGTCGGCGAGATTGGCCCGCATCGCCTCGCCGGCCTTGATGTCGTTCTGGTCGAGGAAGCGCGTGCCGTTGAGCCGCATCAGCATCAAATACTGCTGCGCCACGCCGGCAGCGGCGGCAATTTCCATTTCCTTGGTCGTCATTGTGTGTTCGATGATCCTGGTCAGGTCGACCCGCATCTTGGCGCCGTTGGGATCGAGCACCGTGGCGCGGAGGCGATCGACCTTGGTCTGCAATTCGATCATCCGGTCGGCGTTGGCCGAATACTGGGTGAAGACCGTGCCCAGCTGATCCATCAGCTTGCGCCGCTCCGGGTTGCGGGTGCGCTTGCTAATCTCGGCGATGTCCTCCTTGAGGAGCTTCTGCAGCTCGCGGATACGGGCGACCGTCTTTTCCTCGGCCTTGATGCTGACCAGCAGCACGTTGCGCCGCAGGCCGACGAAGTTGCGGTCGACCTCCAGCACGCCCTTCGCGTTACTGGTGACATAAGAATAGGCGTTGAATTCCTCGAGGCCGGCGCGCAGCCCGAGCACCGTGACCGTGGCGACCACGGCCAGCAAAACGAGCACCGAGATGAAGCCGAGATAAATCCGGCCCTTCACCGTGAGACGGGACACAGCCCCGAGCATGTTACCGGTCGACATTGTTAATTCTCCTTCTTCCCTCTAGGTCGGTTGGTTGGGATCGAACGCCGCCCGGGAACCGGCCGGCCCACGCTTCTCCGAATTTCGCGCATATCGGATAACATTTTAACGGTAAACAGATCATTTATTGTCTTGGTTCTATTTAGGGTTATGCTTAGATTATTATATTCGTAACTGAGTATACTGTTGGCGGTAGAAGAAATACCTCTTTCGGGCGGGGCCGGCGCGGGCCGGCGACGGCGCGCGCGGCCAGCCGGCGCGCGGGTCCTGTCGTTCGCATGCGGATGACGGCGATCGGCCATTTTGCGTCCCCAAACGCAGCATGACCGGCACGGCCGCGCTGCCCCTGAATTCAGACGCAATTTTCCGGGTATTCGATTAAAACGCGGTTAAAAAATAGTATACGACTTAAGTCTAAGCCTTGTTAATACTTGCCTTTCCCCGGATGTTCTTTTGGGCGATATTAATAAATACAATCTCTACCTAACGTAGATATTAATCTCTACTTTTGTTTGCATTGCTGGCATGCGCGACGGCCGGGCCGGCGCATTGGCGACGCCCCCGATTATTGGCGGTATTTCCCGAGAACCCGCCGGTTTCCGGCCGGGTCGGCGCAACCGCGGCCACCGCCCCCGGTTGCAAATTAACGATGTCCATTTGCGCCGCCGGTTATTCGACGGTCACGCTCTTGGCGAGGTTTCGCGGTTGATCGACGTCCGTCCCCTTGATCACCGCAACGTGGTACGCCAGAAGTTGGACCGGGATCGTATAGACGATCGGCGCCACGAACGGATGCGCCGCCGGCATCTCGACATGGGCCCGAGCGAGCCGGCCGAGCCGCGCAATTCCCTTGCCGTCGGCGAACAGGATCACCCGCCCGCCGCGCGCCGCCACTTCCTGAACGTTCGACGCCGTCTTGTCGAAGGCCGCGTCCGACGGCGCGACGAAGATTACCGGCACCGCCTCGTCGATCAGGGCGATGGGGCCGTGCTTCATCTCGCCCGCCGGGTGGCCCTCGGCGTGGATATACGAGATTTCCTTGAGCTTGAGCGCCCCTTCGAGGGCCACCGGATAGGCCGCCCCGCGCCCGAGATAGAGCACGTCGCGCGCCTCGGCGATGTCCTGGGCCAGCTCGCGCAGGCGCTCATCAAGGCCGAGAACCTCCGACGCCAGCGCCGGCGTTTCGGTCAGCGCCACGGCCAGCTCGCCGGCCGCCCTGGCGTCGAGCGCGCCGCGCGCCCGCCCGGCGGCGATGGTCAGGCAGGCGAGGACGGCAAGCTGGGTGGTGAACGCCTTGGTCGAGGCGACGCCGATCTCGGGCCCGGCATGGGTCGGCAGCACGACATCCGCCTCGCGGGCGATCGAACTTTCGGGGTTGTTGACCACGGCGGCGATTTTCTGTCCCTGGGCGCGGGCGTAGCGCAGCGCGGCAAGGGTGTCGATCGTCTCGCCCGATTGCGAGATGAACAGCGCCATGCCCCCCGCCGGCAGGACCGGGTCGCGGTAGCGGAATTCGGAGGCGATCTCGACCTCGACCGCCAGCCGGGCGAATTTCTCCAGCCAGTATTTGGCGATCAGGCCGGCGTAATACGACGTGCCGCAGGCGACGACGGTCAGGCGCGGCACCGTCGCGAGGTCGACCGGCAGGTCGGGCAGGCCGACGGCGTGCGTCGCCGGATTGATGTAGCTGCGCAGCGTGTCGCCGATCGCCACCGGCTGCTCGTGGATTTCCTTGTGCATGAAATGGCGGTGGTTGCCCTTGCCGATCAGCGCCCCCGACAGCGCCGTCTCGCGCACCGGGCGGTTGGCCGGGCGGTCCTCGCGGTCGTAGATCTGCGCTCCGATGCGCGTTATCGCCGCCCAGTCGCCGTCTTCCATATAGGCGATGCGCCGGGTCAGCGGGGCGAGCGCCAGCGCGTCCGAGCCGACATACATCTCGCCGTCGCCATAACCGACCGCGAGCGGCGAGCCGCGCCGCGCCGCGAGCAGCAGGTCTGCGCTTCAGCGCCGCCGCCATCGCCGCCTCGGGCGACATCCCGGAATCGATCAGCAGGGTAAGGAGATGCGCCACCGCCTCGGTGTCGGTTTCGGTGGCGAAGCGGCAGCCCTTGGCCTCCAGCTCGGTGCGCAGCGCGTCGAAATTCTCGATGATGCCGTTATGGACGATCGCCACGCGCGGCGTGATATGCGGATGGGCGTTGGTCTCGTTGGCCGCGCCGTGGGTCGCCCAGCGGGTGTGTCCGATGCCGGTCTCGCCGGCCAGCGGCTGGGCGGCGACCAGCGCCTCAAGGCGCGAAATCTTGCCCTCGGCCCGGCGGCGCTCGATCCCGCCATTGATCACAGTGGCCATGCCGGCCGAATCGTAGCCGCGATATTCAAGGCGCTTCAGGGCTTCAAGGAGAAGCGGGGTCGCCGGCGCCTTGCCGATAATGCCGATAATGCCGCACATGATCCGTCTTCCGGTCCTTTTACTTTTTCTTCCCGCTTGCCTTAGCCCCAACCGCCTTCGTCTTGGCCGGCGTCGTCTTGCCGCGCCGGGCGCGGAAGGATTTCGCCCAGCCGCGCTTCACCTCTTCGCGCCCGCGCGCGACGACCAGCGCGTCGGCCGGCACGTCGCGGGTGACGATCGAGCCCGCGCCGGTGATCGCCCCGCGCCCCACCCTGACCGGGGCGACCAGCGCCGTGTTCGAGCCGATAAACGCGCCGGCCCCGATATCGGTGAACGACTTGGCGAAGCCGTCGTAATTGCAGGTGATCGTGCCCGCGCCGATATTGGCCTTCTCGCCCACCCGCGCGTCGCCAACGTAGCTGAGATGGTTGACCTTCGCCCCCGCCTCGATGCGCGCCGTCTTGATCTCGACGAAATTGCCGATATGCGCGCCGGCCCCGATCGCCGTGCCCGGCCGCAGGCGCGCGAACGGCCCGACGGTCGCGCCCTTGCCGAC
>JACQAF010000229.1 GCA_016195145.1 Rhodospirillales bacterium | reverse complement strand
CGGGATGCGCATCGACGTGGCGCGCGTTGACACGGTTCCGCTCGGCGTCGATACTCCGGACGACCTCGCGCGCGCCCGCCGCCAGACATGGACGATCATCGGCTCGCCATGAATATCGGCCAGTGGCTTGCCGGGCAGGCGGATCGCCTGCAGCCGTGCGGGAATGACGACAATCGGATTACGGGGACGGTTCATCGTGGCTCATGGGGCCGGCGAAACGCCCGTGCGGCCGGCAAAACGAAGGAAAATGCGGCGTTTGGTCGCGGGCGGAACGGCCGGGCTATCCTGAAGGGGTTAGTTGGCGAATGGCGAGGGGCAAGATATAACGGCGGCGGCCGGCAGGAAACCCCGATGCGACAGGCTCTTCGGATAGTTGGGGGTTGAACCGATGCGGGCCGGGCGGCTACATTCGGGCCGCTTCGACGCAAGTCTGCTGACGAGGATAGGCATTCGCATGAACACGTTCGAATTCAACAAGTTCGCCGGCGCGTTTCTGGCCGCCCTGCTGGCCACGACGGTGATCGGCTTCGTCGGCAATTTCCTCGTTAGCCCGAAGAAGCTCGACAAGCCGGCCTATGTCGTCGAAGGCATCGCCGTTAAGCAGGATGCCGCCCCGGTCGCCGCCGAAGCGAAGATCGAGCCAATCGCCCCGCTGCTCGCGGCGGCGAACGCCGAGGCCGGCAAGGCCGCAGCCAAGCCCTGCGCCGCCTGCCACACCTTCGACAAGGGCGGGAAGAACGGCGTCGGCCCCAATCTGTGGAACGTCGTCGGCGGGCCAAAGGCGCACACCCAAGGCTTCAGCTATTCCGCCGCCATGCAGGCCGCCGCCCAGAAAGCCGGTGTCGACGGCACCTGGGGATATGAGCAGCTCAGTCATTTCCTTGCCAACCCCAAGGGTTACCTCCCCGGGACCAAGATGGCCTTCGCCGGCGTGCGCAAACCGGAAGACCGGGCGAATCTCGTCGCCTATCTCCGCACCCTGGCTGACAATCCCAAGCCGCTGCCCTAGCGCCCTCGTGGACCGGCGCCGATAGCGCCCCGGAGGCCGAATTCGCCGGTCTCCGTTCAGCGAATCTTTACCGATTTGACGGCAAATAGACGGGCGAGACCCTTATTTCCCGCGCTGAACCGAAGGACACGCCCCCATGGCTACTGCGCTCGATCGGCCGGCCGCTGAGTCGCCCACTCTGACGAGCGTCGACGGCATCGAGCGACGGGCGTGCAACCTCGCCCTCCAGTACTGGCGCGAACTGGCCGCGCCGCGTCATTTCCCATCACGCGAGCAGGTGACGGCCGACACCGCCGCCGAGCTGTGGGATCATCTGTTCATCGTCGAAGTCACCGACGATCCCGGTTCCTATATCTATGTCCATGCCGGCGCGGTGCTGAAAGCCGCCCTCGGGGCCGACCCGACCGGTCGCAAGCTGGCCGATGTCCTGCCGCCCAGCATTTGCAACCGCGAACTCTATGTCCACAAAACGGCGGCGGCGCTGCGCAACCCCATCGACGAAGCCGGAAAATGGACGCGCGGCGACGGCGAAGACGTGCTTTATCGCACGGTTCTGCTGCCGCTCAGCGACGACCAGCGCCAGATCAACTATCTCCTCGGTGCCTTCAGCTTCCGCACGACTCACGGCGATTGATCCGCCGGTCCGCGGCGCCTACGGGGTCAGCTCGGCCACGATTGTCGCCTTCGGCAAATCCGGCGCCGAGTCGGAATCGAACCACGGCTTGTCGCTTTTCCGCCGCGTATGCGGGTAAATATAGAGACGCAGCAGATCGGGGAGACAGGCGTCCAGCGGGGGCATGTTGTAGGTAATGAAGATATGCCCGCTATAGCGCTCGGTTAAAATACGGCGGTCCTGCTGGCAAGCCCAGTAATAGGCCTGCGCCCCACGGCGTATATCCTCGCCCTGAAAATGCTTTTCGGCTTGCACCAAAAGCTGCTCGCGAATCGGCAGGTCATTCCACATCGCCGCGAATGCATCGTCGTCAATGGCCCGGAATGAATTTTCAACGTCAATCCCGTCACGCCGCCATGCATCGCCCAGCCAATCGACCCGGAACCCCAGCTTCTCCGCCGCCGTCCTGATCGCGGCGAAATACATTTCCCGCGTCGCCTCGGGTTTCCCATTGAGGCGCGCATGCACATCGGTCAGCAGCAGCGTCAGATTGACCGGCACATTCGGAACGAGGGCCAGTTCGTGCCGCATCTCCTCCAACCGTTCGAGCGCCCGCAGATCGACCTGCGCCAGCGTCGGGCGGTTGCCGCAGCCCCAGTAATTCAAAAGCTCGATCGGCGCGCCGGACAGCAGTCGGTTCTGGAGATAGGCCCGCAATTCTTCCCGGTCGGAAGGCGGGAAACGCTGATATTTCGGTTTTGCCAACCGATCCAGCATTTCCGCGCAAAGCTCGCCCGAAACAATACGCCGCAGAACGCCGGTCGAGACTTCGCCGGCGCTGTTTCGCGGCAAATACGGCATAACGACGATCCGGTCCGGCGTCCGATCGGGCGGCAGGCGTTCCCTGGCCCAGGCGGCGAGCGATTCCCTGAGCCGGCCGTCTGCGGGCCCGCCCGGCAGACATACGGTTACGATTTCCTCGCCGAGAATTTCGTGCGGAACGCCGATTGTTTTTGTCTCCCGGACCGCGGCGCACTGCGCCAGCACGGAATCCACCTCGAACGGATTTACCCTGACGCCGCTGCGGACGATCGTTTCCCGGATGCGGCCATAGGCATAGACGTGGCCGTTTTCGTCGATCGACCCGATGTCGCCGGTGCGCAAAAAACCGTCGGCGGTAAAGGCGGTCTTGATCCGCTTCTTGTCGTTGCCGTAGCCGGCGAGCGCAACGGGGCCGCGAATAAGTATTTCGCCGAATTGCCGGCCCCGCACATTGGGCGAATTGGATCGTGGATCCTGCGCGATACGGATTTCGCAATTCAGGGGAACGCCGACCGAATCGTAATTCCTCGGCCGGTCCGGTGGGGTAAAGGTCGACCACATCGCCGTCTCGGCAAGCCCATAGCCCTGATAGACCGGGATCCCGAAACGCTCCTCGAATTGCCGCCACAGGCCCGGGGGAAGATGCCCGGCCCCGCAAAAGATATGGCGCAGCCGGGCCGCTTTCGGCGGCGCCTCGTCCGCATAGGCGTCGAGCAGCAGCCGCAAAATCACCGGCACGAAGCTGCATACGGAAATGTCCTGCTCGACGATGGTCGACCACAACCGCCTTGCCCGGTGCGGGCCGCCAAAAATGTCGCGAATATCGGCCAGCAGCACCTGCGCCCCGGCGGCCAACGGCGCGAGACCGGTCATCAGGATCGGATTCGGATGGGCGAGCGGCCGCACCCCGATCACCCGATCGGACGGACGGAAATCGCAAACCGCCGCCGCAGCGATGGCCGCCGCCGCCAGATTTTGCTGGCTGAACGTCATTGCCTTCGCCTGCCCTGTTTTGCCTGCGCCGCCCAGGCTGTACGACCGCAAAACAATGTCGTTTCCCGATTCGCCCGCGTCGGCGACCGGCGCGATAATTTGAGCCTCGATCGATGACCAGAATTCGTCGACATGCACGATGGTTGCGTTCGGTACGAACGGCGGGAGCGGGGCTCCCTTGTCGACAACAATCAGCTTTGGTCGCGCCTGTTCGATGATGAGCGCGATCTCGTCGCGATGAAGATCGGGGCTGATCGGGACCATGGCGGCACGCCGCATGCTGCACGCGCCGAGCAGCGGAAAAAACAGGGTTTCGTTATTGGTAAGGATCGCGACTTTGTCACGGGGGCGCGCGCCGAATTCGGCGAGGCAAACTGCCGACTGCGTCGCCGCCGCATATAGCTGGCGATAATTCAGCGCCCGCCCGGACGGCAGATGCGCGATGGCCGGGGCATCGCCGTATACATGGGAAAATTGTCTGAACAGCCCATGAACGACTTCAGATTGTGCCCCTCGACGGCCGTTTTCCAGATCATCCATCCGCGCCATCCTCTATCGCATGACTACCAAGATCAGCGTCCGCACGATGCAGCGCACGGCGGCTTGCTGAATTGCAATCTAAGCAATGCCCCCGGATCGTCGC
Source organism: Rhodospirillales bacterium (assembly GCA_016195145.1). GTDB lineage: Bacteria > Pseudomonadota > Alphaproteobacteria > CACIAM-22H2 > CACIAM-22H2 > JACQAF01. Next base: position 5,974 of record JACQAF010000229.1, on the reverse strand, counting down.
CCGTTACGACTTATTCCTAAACCCGCGCCCGATATATAGACCTTATTGTTCCGATTGGACTCTACGCCCCTGATAATGACGATTCGGCGATCTAACCGGCGTCGCTGCGCGTGGTCGTTGGCGGCGACCCCTTGTCCGACGGCGTCAGATAGTAGCGGATGAACGCCTCGGCCGCCGCCGAATCCCACGTCGCGGCGCCTTCGAGCCGGCCGATCTCGCGCCCGTCGCGGCCGATGAGAATGGTCGTCGGCAGGCCGCGCACCTTCAGCGTCCGCGGCGACGCCCCGCTCGGGTCGAGATAATGCTTGAGCGCCTTGATGCCCAACCGGTCGAGAAAGGGCACAATCAGCGGCAGCCCCTGACGGTCGATCGAGATCGCCACCACCTCGAAATCCGGCCCGCCGAGCCGGGCCTGCAGCCGGTCGAGCGCCGGCATTTCCTCGACGCAGGGCGCGCACCAGGTGGCCCAGAAATTGACCAGGATCACCCGGCCGCGAAAATCGGCAAGGCCGAGCTTGGCGGCGGCGGAATCGCTGAAGCCGATCTCGGGCGCTTCGACCGGGGCTGGATGGACGCGGAATTCCTGGTACTGGCCACGCAGGACCGGGGGCGCGTGGCCGCGCCCGCTAGCGGCGATCGCCGGCGACGGGCCGATCAACCCCGCCGAATCGCTTGATCCGGCGGCAATAATCGCCACAATCGCCATCCCGGCTGCCCATCGCCGGAAGCCTGTCCGACTTGATCCGTTTCCCATAAAAGCCTGAATCCCGTGCCGGCCTCGTGTATGAGTATCGTGCACGAAATCGCCGGAGAATAGCAACGCCGATGCCGCCCAGAGCCAAATCGCCCCCGTCCGCCACGACGCGCCGGACCGCCGCCGCCAACCGGCTGTGGGGCGGCCGCTTTGCCGTGGGATCGGGGAAAATCCTCAAGCAGATCAACGCCTCGATCGATGTCGACCGGCGGCTTTACGCGCATGACATCGCCGGCTCGATCGCCCATGTCGAGATGCTGGTCCGGCGCAAGATCGTCTCGGCCGCCGAGGGTCGCGCCATCGCCAGGGGGTTGAAGCGCGTGCGGGCCGAAATCGAGGCTGGGAAGTTCGTCTTTCGCCGCGACCTTGAGGACATTCACATGAACGTCGAGGCGCGGCTCGCTGCGCTGATCGGCAAGCCGGCCGGGCGGCTGCACACCGCGCGCTCGCGCAACGACCAGGTGGCGACCGATTTTCGCCTCTGGGTGCGCGACGCCGCCGAGGCGATCGACGCGCGGCTGCGCGAATTCCAGCGCGCCTTGCTCGACCAGGCCGGCGCGCATGCCGCCGCCGTCATGCCCGGTTTCACCCATCTCCAGCCGGCCCAGCCGGTGACCTTCGGGCATCATTTGCTCGCTTATGTCGAGATGGCCGGGCGCGACCGCGGCCGCTTCGCCGACGCGCGGCGGCGGGCCAACGAATCGCCGCTCGGGGCGGCGGCGCTCGCCGGCACCTCGTTTCCCATCGACCGCGCGATGACGGCGAAGGCGCTCGGCTTCGACCGGCCGATGGCCAATTCCCTCGACGCCGTGTCCGACCGCGATTTCGCGCTCGAATTCCTCGCCGCCGCCGCGATCTGCGGCGCGCATCTGTCGCGGCTGGCCGAAGAGATCGTCATCTGGACCGCGCCGCAATTCGGCTTCGTACGCCTGTCCGACGCATGGTCGACCGGCAGCTCGATCATGCCGCAGAAGCGCAACCCCGATGCGGCCGAGCTGGTGCGCGCCAAATCGGGCAGGCTGTTCGGCGCGCTGATCGGCCTGTTGACCGTGATGAAAGGGCTGCCGCTCGCCTATTCGAAGGACATGCAGGAAGACAAGGCGCGGGTCTTCGAAGCCGCCGATACGCTGGAGCTGTGCCTCGCCGCCGCCGCCGGGATGATCGACGACATGACCGTCGACGCCGACGCGATGCGCCGCGCCGCCGCCATCGGCTATATCACCGCGACCGACCTTGCCGACTGGCTGGTGCGCAAGGTCGGCCTGCCGTTCCGCGAGGCGCATCACGTCACCGGGCGCATCGTGCGGCTGGCCGAGCAGCGCGGCTGCGCGCTCGACGAATTGCCGCTGGCCGAGATGCGGAAGATCGATCCGCGGATCGCCAGGGGCGTGTTTGCCGTGCTAAGCCTCGACAAATCGGTCGCCAGCCGCACCAGCTTCGGCGGCACCGCGCCCGCCAATGTCCGCCGCGCCGTGAAGGCGGCGCGCCGACGCTATCTCTGACCCCCGCGAGGAGGCCGCCATGTCCGATCGCGCCTTACGCTCCGCCGACGACGCCCCGCAACGGCCGGCGCGCCGGCGCGCTTTCGCCGCCCTGCTGGCGCTCGGCCTCGCCGCGACGCTCGCCGCGTGCGGGCGCAAGGGCGATCCCGAACCGCCGCCCGACGCCGACCCGCGCGTCCCGCGCACTTATCCAACCCGGTGAACCGCAAATCTCAATGACCGCTTTCGCCTATCGCAACGGCGCGCTCCATGCCGAGGGTGTGTCGCTCGTCCGCCTCGCCGACCGTATCGGCACGCCCGCCTATGTCTATTCGAACCGGGCGCTGGTCGAACGCTACCGCGCCTTCGCAACCGCCTTCGCCGGGCTCGACGCCCTCGTCTGCTATTCGGTCAAGGCCAACTCCAACCTCGCGGTGATCGCAACCTTCGCGCGCCTCGGCGCCGGGGCCGATGTCGTCTCGCAGGGCGAACTGTTTCGCGCCCGCGCCGCCGGCGTGCCGGCGAACCGGATCGTCTTCGCCGGAGTCGGCAAGACCGAGGCGGAGATGGAAGCCGGGCTCAAGGCGCGCATCCTGCAATTCAACGTCGAATCGGAAAACGAGCTCAGGCTGCTGGCCCGCGTCGCATCGCAGCTGAAGCGCCGCGCGCCGGTGGCGATGCGGATCAATCCCGATGTCGATGCGCGCACCCACGCCAAGATTTCGACCGGCAAATCGGAAAACAAGTTCGGCATCGAGATTCCGCGGGCGCGCGAGCTGGCGCGCCTTGCCGCGACGTTGCCGGGGATCGATCTCCAGGGGCTCGCCGTGCATATCGGCTCGCAGCTTACCTCGGTCGAGCCCTTCGCCGCCGCCTTCGCCCGCATGGCGGAACTGGCGCGCGAACTGATCGCCGCCGGGCACGGCATCCGCCGGCTCGACATGGGCGGCGGCCTCGGCATCGTCTACGACCGCGAAACCCCGCCCGACCTCGCGAGCTATGCCCGCGCGGTGCGCGACGCGGTCGACGGATTGCCGATTCAGATCGTGCTGGAGCCGGGGCGTTATCTCGTCGCCGAGGCGGGCATTCTTCTTTCCCGCGTCATCTATATGAAAGAGGGCACGGCGAAACGCTTCGCCATCGTCGACGCGGCGATGAACGACCTCATCCGGCCGGCGCTCTACGACGCCTATCAGCCGATCCTGCCGGTCGCCCGGCCGCGCCCTGGGGCCAACCTCGCCACGGTCGACGTCGTCGGCCCGGTCTGCGAAACCGGCGACGTCATCGCCCCCGGCCGGGCCCTGCCGCCGCTCGATGACGGAGATTTGATCGCCATCGGCGGCGCGGGCGCCTACGGCGCGGTGATGTCGTCGACCTACAACACCCGGCCGCTGGCGCCCGAAATCCTCGTCGACGGCGCCCGCTACGCGGTGGTCCGCCCGCGCCAGGATTATGCCGAGCTGATCGGCCGCGACCGGCTGGCCCCGTGGCTGAAGGCCCCGGCCGCCGCCAAGCGCAAGACAAAAAAGAAGAAATAGCCCGCTACCGCCCTCATCGTTCGGTTAATGGACCACCCTCCAAGGTTCTGGCACACTGATTGAGAACCGGAGGGTGCGTATGGACAGCCGCCCCGAACGACCCGAGACGAGCCACGACGGCACGCCGCCCAGGCTGGCGCGCCGGCTCATGCTCGCGCGGCTGGCCTTGGCGTGGGAAGGGCTATGGCCGGCCTTTGTCCCGGCACTGGCGGTCGCCGGCCTGTTCCTCGTCGTCGCGCTGTTCGATCTGCTGCCGCTCCTGCCGGCGTGGCTGCACGCGCTGACCCTCGCCGGATTCGCCGGCGCGCTTGTCTATGCGCTGTATCGCACCCGCTGCGTCTGGCGCCTGCCCGACGAAGACGCCGGCCGGCGGCGGCTCGAACGGGCCAGCGGCACGCCGCATCGTCCGCTGACCGCGTTGCGCGACCGCATCGCCGGGGGCGACAATGATCCCATGGCGACGGCGCTGTGGCAGGCGCATCGCACACGCATGCGCGCCGCCCTGGCGCGGGTTCGCGTCGGCTGGCCGGCGCCGGGCGTGCCGCGCCGCGATCCATTCGCCTTTCGCGCCGCGCTCGTGCTGCTGCTGGTCGCCGGCGCCGCCGTCGCCGGGGCGCAAGCCTGGACGCGCGTCGTGCGCGCCGGCTCGCCCGGCATCGCCAGCGGCGTCGCCCCCGGCCTGCTCGACCTGTGGATCACGCCGCCGGTTTATACCGGCCTGCCGCCGCTGCTACCGCGCATGGAAGCCGGTGCGCCCGCCACGATTCGCGTGCCGGTGGGCAGCGCGCTGATCGCCCAGGTGACCGGCGGTCGCGGCATGCCGAAGCTGGTCGTCGGCGAGCAACCCGCCGCCTTCGCCGCCGTCGACGCCAAGGCGTGGCGGGTCGGGGCGACCGTCAATCATGGCCGCCGCCTGACGGTCGAACAGGACGGCAAGCCGCTCGGCGCGTGGGCGCTTGAGGTTATCCCGGACACCGCCCCGGTTGTCGAATTCCCGGCCGCCCCGGCCCGCACGCGTCGCGCCGCCTTGCGCCTCGAATACGAGGCGCATGACGATTACGGCGTAGTCTCGGTCGCCGCCACCATCCGCCGCGCAACGGCGCCCGAAGGGGTCGCCAACGATCCGATCGAAATCGCCCTGCCGTTGCCCGGCCAGCATGTGAAAGAGGCGAAGGGATCGGCCTATCACGACCTGACCGCCCATCCCTGGGCGGGCCTGCCGGTCCTTATCCGGCTCAAGGCTGTCGATGCGCTGGACCAAGTCGGCTGGTCGGAAGATTTCGCCGCCGTCCTGCCCGAGCGGGTGTTCCAGCATCCGGTCGCGCGCGCCATTGTCGAACAGCGCAAAGCCCTGGTCGCCGACCCGGCGACGCGCAATGTCGTCAGCCGCGCGCTGATCGCCATCGCCTCGCTGCCGGCCCAGTATTACGACGATGTCGTGGTCTATCTGTCGCTCAAGACCGCCTCGGTCCGGCTGCTGCGCGATTCCTCGGCCGCCGCCACCGATGCCATACAGGGGTTGTTGTGGGACACGGCGCTCAGGATCGAGGAAGGCGGCCTGTCGCTGGCCGAGCGCGAATTGCGCGCCATCCAGCAGAAGCTTCAGGACGCGCTCGCCAACAACGCGAGCGACGCCGAAATCGAGCGGCTGATGCAGGAACTGCAACAGGCGATCGACCGTTATCTCCAGGCGATGCTCGACCAGGCGCGCCGCAATCCCGCCGATTTGCAGCGTCAGCCGCCCGACCCCAACGCCGCGCGCATCGATCGCACGGACCTGCAAAAGATGCTCGACCGGGCGCGCGAACTCGCCCGGACCGGCGCGCGCGAGGCGGCGCGCGACCTACTCGCCCGGCTGCAGGATATGCTCGAGAACCTGCGCGCCGCGCAGGCCCAGCCCGGCCAGCAGCAGGGCGGCGGCGAGGGCCAACAGATGCTGCGCGGCCTGCAGGACATGATCCAGCGCCAGCAGGGCCTGCTCGACCGCACCTTCCGCCGCGCTCAGCAGGGCCGGCCCGGCCAGCCGGGACGAAACGGCACGCCGCAGCCCGGCCAGCGCGGCGAGGGCGCGCCGCAAGCCGGCGAGGGCGAAGGAGACGGAGACGGCCCCGCGCAAGAGGCGCTGCGTCGTGCGCTCGGCGAGATGATGCGCCAGCTCGGCGAAATGATGGGCGACATTCCCGGCGCGCTCGGCCGCGCCG
>JACQAF010000228.1 GCA_016195145.1 Rhodospirillales bacterium | reverse complement strand
TATATGCTTGGCGGCAAGCACGCGCCCGAGGAAATCATCCGCTCGGTCAAGCGCGGGCTCTATGCGGTCAATTTCGGCGGCGGGCAGGTCGACATCACGTCGGGCAAGTTCGTCTTCAACGCCGCCGAGGCCTATCTGATCGAGGACGGCAAGGTCGGCCCGGCGGTCAAGGGTGCGATGCTGATCGGCAACGGCCCCGATGCGCTAACCCGGATCAAGATGATCGGCAACGACATGCAGCTCGACCCCGGCATCGGCACCTGCGGCAAGGATGGCCAGGGGGTACCGGTCGGCGTCGGCCAGCCGACGCTGCTGATCGACCGGCTTACCGTCGGCGGCACGGCCGCCTGAATCCGGCATTAAATTCGGATATAAGAAGACGGCCGCCGGTTGCGCCCGGCCCGTCGCCGGGCGCATGATGCCGGCCTGATTTCGTTCCAGGGGACCCGCATAACATGGATCTGACGACGTTTCTCGACGCCGTGTTTCTCGGCACCGTCGAAGGCCTGACCGAATTCCTGCCTGTTTCGTCGACCGGCCATCTCATTCTCTTTATCGACCTGATCGGCTTCAATGGCCCGTCGGGCAAGGTGTTCGAGATCGTCATCCAGCTCGGCGCCATCCTCGCCGTATGCTGGGCCTATCGCGCGCGCCTGTTCGGCATTGCGCGCGGGCTGTTTTCCAACGCCGACGATTTCCACTTTGCACGCAATATTATCGTCGCCTTCCTGCCAGCGATGGTGATCGGCGCGTTCGCCCATGGCTTCATCAAAAGCGTGCTGTTCAGCCCGTGGGTGGTGGCGACGTCGCTGATCCTCGGCGGCGTCGTGATCATCGCCGTCGAAAAAAACCTGCCGGTCGTCCGCCATCATGCGATCGAGAAGTTTCCGCCCCTGCTTGCACTCAAGATCGGTTTTTGCCAGGCACTGGCGATGATCCCGGGCGTATCGCGGGCCGGCGCCACGATCATGGGTGCGATGGTGTTCAACGTCGACCGCAAGACGGCGACCGAGTTCTCGTTCTTCCTCGCCATCCCGACCATGTTCGCGGCAACCGTTTACGACGTTTACAAAAACTGGGCGTTCATGACCGCCGACAGCGTCAGCGTGATCGCCGTCGGCTTCGTGACGGCGTTCATTGCCGCCCTCATCGTCGTGCGCGCCATGATCGCCTTCATCAGCCGCCACGGCTTCATCCCCTTCGCCTGGTACCGGATCGCCGTCGGCACAGCCATCTTCGCTCTTTTGATCCTTCGCTGAGGCTGGGGGATCGAAAGGAGCGTTCCATCGTACCTGCGCAATTCATTTGACGCCGGGAATCGGCCAGCTTAAACACTGGGCTGTGCCGGTATTATCGCCGTCACACAACGCATTATCACCCTATGATGAGGACTCAGATGAACAAAGTCATCATCGCGGCTCTGGCCGCGGTGTTGGGCATTGGGTTTGCAGCCAGCACGGCGACCGCCGCGCCGGCACAGCTGAACCCGCGGCACAGCCAGGTCGTGAACGTCCAGTCGGCCGAACCGACCGAAAAGAAAGCCGCAAAGAAGCCGGCCAAGAAGAAGAAGCAGGCGGCGAAGAAGCCGGCGCAGAAGAAAAAGAAGGACGTCGCGAAGAAGCCGGCTCAATAGTCGACGCCCTAAACGGAACTTCCCCTGGTTTATCGGTTTAACGAAAACCAGGGATATTCGACGGTTCGCGCGCGGTCTCCGCGGCATAGCCGGCCGGCCGGTTGCCAGACACCCGGCCCGCGCGCGAATCGTTTTAGATTCAATATCTTAAGTTATCTTTTCTGTGCTGGGACCATGGCGCGGGTGGCGTCGTTTTTCCGGGCCGCAAATCTAGACTTTCTTTAATATTCGCCCATGCTAATCTTTAAATCCCTGCTCGCACCTAGCGGCCGGGCAATAACCGAAGCCTACACCGCCTGCTGCGTAGTAGCGGAATACGCCGGTCAAACTCGTAGTACAATTTTACATTCACGAGGGAGGGTTTAGATGAGCCGGAGGATATCGGTTGCTCTACTCGCAGCCTTGGCTGCGGTCGCCTTTTCGCCCGTGCCGACGGAAGCCGGGCAAACTTTGGCCCAGGCACCGGCGGCCAAATTCGCCCAAATTCCGCCCAACAAGGATACCGACATCAAGGTCTATGCCCGCGACGGCAAGATCGCACAGGGGCCCGAAGCCTTCGCGCGCATGCAGGATTCGGACGTCATCCTGTGGCTGGCCGGCAACCAGTTTTTTGCCATGGACGACGTGGTCGCCGCCTTCCAGAAATATAGCCCCAACACCAGCGTCGGCTTGATCACTCTGCCCCCCGGCCTGATCCTCAACGCTATCAAGGCCGGCGGCTGGACCTATGGCGGCAAGGACTATCCAGGCACCCCGGATGTATATGCGTCGGTCAATCTCGGCCATCTCAAGCAGCTCAAGCAGGCTGGCATGATGGATACCTACGCCGTCTACATGCATAACGAGTTGCAGATCATGGTCGCCAAGGGCAACCCGAAGAAGGTTCGCGGCGTCGCCGATCTCGGCCGGGCCGAAATTCGCACCTCGATGCCCAACCCGATCAACGAAGGCATCATGCAGTTCTACGCCCGCAAGGTGTTGGAGCGGCATGGCCTGTGGGACCGCATCTCGGGCGGCAAGGAATGTTTCTCGTGCCAGACGACCGAGAACAACTGGTTCACCGCCGTCCATCATCGCGAAACGCCCGACCGGCTGCGCGACGGGCGTTCGGACGCCGGCATCGTGTGGAAGACCGAGGTGATCGAGGCGGTTCGCGACGGCGCCCAGGTCGAGGCGATCGAGCTGCCGCCTGCCGACAGCCTGCGCGACGAGGTCGCCTATGCGATCGGCGCGCTGACCAACGGCAAGCACAAGGCCGCGGCGGCGAAGTATCTGGCGTTTCTCGGCACCCCGGCGGCGCAGTCGGCCTATGCGGGCTACGGCTTCGTGAGCGCGACGGCCGACGAGCTCAAGCTACGACCGATCCCCTAAAGCCCGGCGTTCAGTAAGCGTACTCGCTGAACAACGGATCGACGCTGCCCTGCCAAGGACCCCTGAATTTGGCCAGAACCTCCTCGGCAGGGCAGAGTCCGCTCTCGGCGATGGCGACGAGAATATCGAGAAAATGCGTCTCGTCGCGCCCACCCTCCGCGCCTGCGCATCCGCTCTCGGTGCACGCCCGCCGGGCAAGGCCGCCGCGGGCGATTTCGACCACCCGCTGCGCGACATCGCGTAACGTTCCCTTGCGGAACGGCGTCGCCAGCGCATGGCGCGGCACGTCGCGCCGCAACTGCGCATGCTCTTCGGTCGTCCAGTCGCCGATCAGTTCGGCCGCTTCGCCGAGCGCCGTTGCGTCGTAGAGCAGTCCGACCCACAGCGCCGGCAGCGCGCACAGCCACCGCCACGGCCCGCCATCGGCGCCGCGCATTTCGAGATAGCGCTTGAGCCGCACCTCGGGAAACGCGGTCGTCAGATGGTCCGAAAAATCGCCGATGCTCGGCAGCTCGCCCGGCAGCGCCGGCAGCTTGCCGTCAAGAAAATCGCGGAAGGACTGGCCGCTGGCGTCGATGTAACCGCCGTCGCGATAGACGAAATACATCGGCACGTCGAGGATATAGTCGACATAGCGTTCGAACCCGAAGCCCGACTCGAAGACGAAGGGCAGCATGCCGCAGCGATCCGGGTCGGTGTCGGTCCAGATATGGCTGCGATAGCTGCGAAAGCCGTTGGGCTTGCCTTCGATAAACGGCGAATTGGCGAACAGCGCCGTGGCCACCGGCTGAAGCGCGAGGCTGATGCGGAATTTCCGCACCATGTCGGCCTCGGATTCGAAATCGAGATTCACCTGCACCGTGCAGGTCCGCAGCATCATGTCGAGGCCGAGCGACCCTTTCTTCGGCATATAGTCGCGCATGATCTTGTAGCGGCCCTTCGGCATCCATGGCGTATCGGCGCGCGCCCATTTCGGATTGAAGCCGTGGCCGAGCAGGCCGATGCCAAGCTCGGTCGCCACCGTCTTGCACTCGTCGAGATGGGTGTTCACCTCGTCGCAGGTCTGATGAATGGTCGATAGCTGCGCGCCCGACAGTTCGAGCTGGCCGCCCGGTTCGAGAGTGATGTTGCAGGCGTCCTTGATCAGCGCGATGACCTTGCCGTTCTCCTCCACCGGCTGCCAGCCGAAGCGCGTCAGCCCTTCGAGCATGGCGCGGATGCTGGCGCGATCGCCGTCATAGGGCAGCGGCCGCAGATTGTCGAGCCGGAAGCAAAATTTCTCGTGCTCGGTGCCGATGCGCCACATGTCGCGCGGCCTGGAGCCGCTGGCGAGGTATTCGACGAGCTGGCGGCGATGGGCGATCGGTGCGCCGCGGGAAGTCGGGGGAGCGGACATGATGGTGTGTTCCGGTGGTGGTGGTTGTCGATCAGGATTGCGCGTGGAAGCGCGGCGGCGGCGAGCCGAGGCGATCATGCGCCAGGGCCTGGAAGATAGCGAGCGCGGCGAGGGCCGCCGTATCGGCGCGCAGGACCCGGGGACCGAGACCGACCGGCGTAACAAACGGCAGTTCGCGCAAGGCGTCAAGCTCGGCGCGGGCGAAGCCGCCCTCGGGACCGGTGAGGATGGCCCATGGACCGTCCGTGCCGACGCGCGGCAGGATTTCGGCGATCGGGCCGCCGCCGCCGCTCTCGTCGCACAGCAGCAGGCGGCGCGACGTCGGCCATTTCGCCATCGCCGCGTCGAGCGGAGCGGGCGGAAAAATCTCGGGCGCCGATAGCCGTTCCGACTGTTCGGCCGCCTCGATCCCGGTCAGGGCCAGCCGCTCGACATTGATGCGGGCGACGGCGGTATGGCGCGTGAACACCGGCCAGATGCCCGACACGCCGAGTTCGGTCGCCTTCTCGACGACGAAATCGAGCCGCGCGCGCTTGATCGGCGCGAAGACCAGCCACAGATCGGACTCGGGCGCCGGGGCGCGTCGCTTTTCCTCGACCGTCAGCGTGCACCAGCCTTTGCCGAAACCGTCGATGCGCGCCGCGTATTCGCCGTCATGCGCGTTGAACACCGCGACCCGCGCGCCCTTGTCGAGGCGCAGGACGTGGCGCAGATAATGCGCCCGCGGCGCGTCGAGGCCGAGCGTCGGCACGGCGAGCGAATCCGCGACATAAAGCCGTGCCTTGATGCGACCGCCGTCTTCCATTCTTCCTTCGCCTTGCCGGCATTCCTGATAGGATGCAGGACAGGATTAGGCCATGGCCACCGCCACAGACACAAGCGCCAGAAACCGAAAACGCAGCGATATTCCGCGTGGGAGCTGGGTCGAACGATTCGCCCCGTCCGCGATGCATCCGTATCTGCGCCTCGCCCGGCTCGACCGCCCGATCGGTACCTGGCTGCTGTTGTTTCCATGCTGGTGGGGGATCGCGCTTGCCTCCCCCGCCCTGCCCGATCCGTGGCTGATCGCGGTGTTCGCCCTTGGCGCGCTAGTCATGCGCGGCGCCGGCTGCACCTATAACGACATCGTCGACCGCGATTTTGACGCCCGGGTCGCGCGCACCGCCGACCGGCCGATTCCCTCGGGCGCGGTCAGCGTTCGCCAGGCGGTCGGGTTCCTCGTCTGTCAGCTATCGCTCGGCCTCGCCATCCTCCTGACCCTGAATCGTACGGCGATTCTGCTTGGGATTCTGTCGCTCGCGCTTGTTTTTATATACCCCCTGATGAAACGGGTCACATGGTGGCCGCAATTTTTTCTCGGCCTTGCCTTCAACTGGGGCGCTTTGATGGGTTACGCAGCAGTAACCGACGAACTCGCAGCACCGGCATTTTTCCTCTACGCCGCTGGTATCTTCTGGACCCTCGGTTACGACACCATCTACGCCCATCAGGACAAGGACGACGACGCATTGATCGGGGTGAAATCGTCGGCTCTTCGCCTCGGGCCGGCGACGCGCGGCGCCCTGTTCGCCTTTTACGGCGCGACCGCGGCCCTGCTCAGCGCGGCCGGCGTCAGCGCCGGACTCAACCCGCCCTATTTTATCCTGCTGGCGGCAGGCGTGCTGCACCTCACCTGGCAGGCCCGGCGCGTCGATCCCGACGATCCGGCCGACTGCCTCGCCAAATTCAGGTCCAATCGCGTTTTCGGCTGGTTCGTCTTCGCCGCCCTGGTGGCGGGATAACGACGCCGCACGCGACGATCATGGATCGACCGCCCGAGGCCTTGCACGATGCGGTCGATTTTATCCGGACACGCACAATAATCGCCGCGCCCTCGCTTGTGCCCGAGCTAAGGCTCCATCTCGCCACCGAAGTGACGCCGCTATGGCAGGCGACCGAAGCGTCGCTGACGCGCGACGATCTGCAGCCGCCCTACTGGGCGTTCGCCTGGCCCGGCGGGCAGGCGCTGGCGCGCTATGCGTTCGACCATCCCGCCGCCATTCGCGGCCGGCGCGTGCTCGACTTCGCCGCCGGTTGCGGCGTCGCCGGCATCGCCGCCGCCAAGGTCGGCGCCGCGTCGGTCCTCGCCGCCGACATCGACGCCTTTGCCGCGACGGCGCTGGCGCTCAACGCGCGGCTCAACGGCGCCACGATCGAGGTGACGACAGACGACCTGACGGCCGTGGAAGGCGCGGGTTGGGATATCGTGCTGGCGGGCGATGTTTGCTACGAACGCCCGATGGCCGAGCGCGTCCTGCCCTGGCTGCGCCGGATCGTGGCCGCGGGCGCGACCGTGTTGCTTGGCGATCCGGGGCGATCCTATTTGCCGAGCGAGGGGATCGAGGAGATCGCGCGCTATACCGTGCCGACCAGCCGCGATCTTGAGGATTGCACGGCGCGCGAGACGCGCGTGTTACGGCTCGCCGGTCAGGCGACCTTGCCGGTCCTGTCGGATTCGTCGGCCGCGCGCACGATCCGGTAGCGGACCAGCGCATTGTCGATCGTCGCCATGGTGTGCGCCTGCCAGACCTGGCGCGCCGCTTCGTAGGACGGAAACGGGCCCAGACGCTCGAATGCCTTGCCCGGCAGCGGCCCCGAAAACGTCGCATCGGCGTATTCGCCGCCAACCACCCAGAATTCAGCCATGGCTCAACCTCGGAATCGCCGGCGGCCGGAGGCCGCCTTCGTTACATTCAAGACACTTATAACACTTATAAGAGGTCAAACCGGTTGAAACGGGGTTAACGGCGGGCCGTTGCCGGCCGGTTACGGTTTCGCCTGGCGGCTGATGCGCTCGTAGCTGGCGCGGATTTCAGGCGGCCAGCTATCGCGAATAAACCCCAGAATGGCGCGGATCTGGTCGTCGCTGAGCGCGCCCTCAAAGGCCGGCATGTCGCTCTCGTAACCCGGCGGGGCAAAAGCCCCGATGCCGAATTTGGTAATCCCAAAGAGCTGCTCTTCCGGGTGGTGCCAGGTATGGCCGCTGGCGTTGTGGGGCGGCGCGGGCAAGCGCCCATTGGCCAGACGCCGTCGCCAATCCGGCTGCCCTTCGAGTTGGGCCCCATGGCACTGGGCGCAAAACTGGGCATAAAGCGCCGCGCCATCGGCGCGGCCCGTCGGCGCGCCGGCATTGCCCAATGGCAGAAACAGGCGCCACGCCGTCGCCACGCCGACAACCACGATTGCCAGAACGATTATTGCCAGTCGGTTCATGCGTCGCCCGCGTGCTGTTTCATTGGCCGATCTAGACGACGCGGATGATGCCCATCAGGCCGCCATCCTGATGATCGAGAATATGGCAATGGAACATCCAGTCGCCCGGCTCGTCGGCGCGCAGCGCGACATCGGCCTTGGCGCGGGCGAGCAAAAGCAGCGTGTCGCGCCCCTCGCGACGCGCGACCGGAGCGCCCTCGCGCGACAGCACGTCGAGAAACATGCCGTGGATATGCATCGGGTGCGGCCAGGCCGTATCGTTGACCAGTTCGAGAATGGCGCTTTCGCCGCGCGCCAGCGTCAGCATCGGTTCGGGATGGCCGCTGCCCGCCACCTCGCCGTTGATCGCCCAGGCCTTGCCGTGGCGCATCAGCTCGCGCGGGCCAAGGCTGCGCCCGTCGAGCCGGGCCAGGCGCAGCCCACCCATCATGCCGCCCTCGATCGTCACCCGGTGGCGCGCAGCCTTCGCCGGATCGGGCCGCCGCCACGGATTGTCGGCAAGGCGCAATGGCGGCGGCAACGCGGCGCGAAGCGGCGACGCATCCGAATAGGCGAGATCGAGCAGCTTGTATGCGGTGCGCGGATAGAACCGGTCGGTCACGGCAAAACTGGCGCCGGGGGCGCCGGCGCAATCGAGCGCCAGATCGACCCGCTCCCCCGGCCCAAGGACGATCTGCCCGTCCGCCGGCCGATGGGGATCGACCGGCTGCCCGTCGAGGGCGACGATCCACGGCGCGTGACCGGCAAAGTCGAGCCCGAAGATCCGCGCGCTCGCCGCATTGACGAGACGCAGGCGCAGCCGCTCCCCGGCCCGCACCGCAACGCGCTCGGGCACACGGCCGTTGACAGTCACCGTATTGCCGAGCCGGCCGGCATGAGCCATATCGCGAAAATCATGGAAATCGCCGACGATCTGCGCCTGACGATCGAGCCGCCAGTCCGCGAGCACCCATACGAGATCGCGATCGACGGCGGGCGGCGCCGTTTCGGCGACGATCAGCGCGCCGGCCAGTCCGCGACCGATCTGCTCGGCGCTGTTGGCGTGCGGGTGATACCAGTAGGTGCCGGCGTCGGGAAGATCGAATTCGTAGACGAACCGCCCGCCCGGGGGAATCGGCGGCTGCGTGAGATGCGGCACGCCGTCCATCGCGTTGGGCACCCGGATGCCGTGCCAATGGATCGTGGTTTCCTCGGCCAGGCGATTCTCGACCGCGATGCGGGCCCGGTCGCCCTGGCGGAAGCGCAATACGGGACCCGGCGTTTCGCCGTTGAACGCCCAGACCGCGGTCTGCGGGTGCCCGGCGCCGGCGAGGGCGGCGCGCGCCGGCGCCAGAACCAATGACGCCTCGACCGGCGCGGCGGCGCGGGCCGGGCCGGGCCAGGGAATCAGCGACGCGCCGGCAAAACCGGTCGCCCCGGCAATGAAGCGGCGGCGCGAAACGAACATGGCGGTAATTTAGAACCTTGGCGCGCGGGAAGGTCAATCAATCCCGTGCGACGGGGGTGGCCCCGGGACGGTCAGCCGCGCGCCGGGTATTTGCGTTTGAAATGCGCGAGGATGAGGGCGGCGCGTTCGCGCTCGGCCGGGGTAAAAGCCGGCTCGTCGGGCAGCTCAGTCACCGGTTCGGCGGCGGCGGCCCGTTCGGCGAGCTTCGCCTGGAGTATCGCCTCGCTGTCGGCCGGCAACTGGCCAAGATGACGATGGCGGAACTCCCGCGCAAGGGCGCGGGCTTCGTCGTCGCTGCGTGGCTTGGTCTCGCGTGACATGAAGAGATAGTAAACGCCGGATGTCGTTAACGATCGGTTAACGACGGGCCTAGGCGTAACGGAACGTTCCGAGCAGCACCCAGCGCCGGGCCGTCCGCGCGCGGCCTCGCTTCGCCACCAGCGGCGTCGTGTAGTGCCAGAACGGCAAGCGATAGACCGTGACGCCGCCGGTCATGTTCACAGCGGCCATGCGGGTGAAATGCCCGCCCTCGGCATAGACCAG
>JACQAF010000227.1 GCA_016195145.1 Rhodospirillales bacterium | reverse complement strand
ATCTCGTCGCGCACGTCTCCCTTGCCGCCAGGAAATTGGTGCGACGCTTTCAATTGCGTTTGCGCGGATGCCGACTGGGCGGCAAACAGGCCGGCGGTGACGACGGCCGCGGCAAAAATCTTCACGGGCAACATGGCATCCTCCCTGTATGGCGGTGATTACGACTTGATCTTGATTAGGCGTTGATCGCCGGTGGTCTGTAGACCATACCTTAATATGTGGATCAACATCAAATATGCAAACATATTAATCTTGCATGCAAAATCTTATTTCATGTATCTATGAGTTGTAATTCGACAGAAATCCTAGGGTGTGGATTTTCTGTTAATATGTTGTTTTTCATCAGATAAATGGATTTATTGTGAACGCTGAAGAGACCCTGACCGACCAGATTCGCCGGATGATCGAGGCTGATATCGTCTCGGGCGCGCTCGAGCCGGGTAGCCGGCTGGAAGAAACGAATCTTGCCCAGAAATATCAGGTGTCGCGGACGCCGATCCGAGAGGCCTTGTTACAATTGGCGTCGCTCGGTTTTGTGGAGCCGCGCCCGCGCCAGGGGGCGGCCGTGGCGCGCCTTACTGTCGCCGGCATGATGCAGATGTTCGAGGTAATGGCCGATCTGGAATCGCTATCGGCCGAGTTGGCGGCGCGGCGAATGACCGACGACGAGCGCCGGCAGCTGGTCGAACTTCACGATACGTGTCGGGCGGTTGCCAAAACCGGGGTGCCGGACAGTTATTACGCCGCCAATAAGCGCTTTCACGAGCTGATCTATACCGGCAGCCATAATCAGTTTCTCGAGCAGACGACGCGCGCCATTCGCAACCGCGTTTCGCCCTATCGCCGGCTTCAGTTACGCGTGCGCGGCCGCTTGCAGCGTTCGCTCGACGAACACGATGCGGTGGTGCAGGCGATCCTCGACGGCGACGGCGATCGGGCGCGTCGGGCGATGCAAGGGCATGTCGCCATTCAGGGCGATGTGTTCATGGACTTCGTCGCGTCCCTGCCGCCAGCCTTTCTGCATACGGGCAGCGGCGTGTAAGCGAACGGCGCCAAGCTTCGACGGAGGGTTCTATGCGACGGGCACTGCTCAACGACATATTCGTCTCGATCGCCGATCGCGGCCGGGCGTTGCTCGGATTGCCGGACGACGCCGATCCGGTCGATCTGGCGGGATCGCTGTGCGCCAAACTCGTCTCCGAGCGCGGTGAGGCTTCGGGAACGGCGCTGGCGCGCGAGATCGTGGCGCGCTACGAGCGTATGGACGAGGCTGGCCGGCTACGTTTCCTCGCTATATTGGCGACCCGCTATGCACCGGATCCGGATGCCATACGCGCGGCGGCCGAGGCTTATGGCCGCACGAGCGATTTCGCCGATTATATGGCGCTAAGTCGTGCGGTCGAACCGCCGCGCCAGGAGCTGCTGCGCCGGATCAATATGGCGCCGGGCGGCACGGCGGCGATCGTCAAGATGCGCGAACATTTATTGCAAGCGTTGCCGACGCATCCCCATCTCGAACCGGTCGAGGCCGATCTACGCCATTTGCTCGGCTCGTGGTTCAATCGCGGCTTCCTGCAGATCGAATGCATCGACTGGCATACGCCGGCAGCGATCCTCGAAAAACTCATCGCTTATGAAGCAGTGCATGCAATTCGTGGCTGGGACGATTTGCGCCGACGACTGGCGCGTGACCGGCGTTGCTTTGCGTTCTTTCACCCGGCGCTTCCTGACGAGCCGCTGATTTTCGTCGAGGTGGCTTTGGTGCGCGGTATGTCGGCGGCGATCACCCCGCTAATCGAATCGCCGTCCGCGCTAATCGACGAACCGGCCGCCGACACGGCAATTTTTTATTCGATCAGCAACTGTCAGCCGGGCTTGCGCGGCATTTCATTCGGCAACTTCCTGATCAAACAAGTGGTGAGCGACCTGTCGCGGGAATTCCCCAAGCTGATGACTTTTGCCACGCTATCGCCGATCCCGGGATTTCGCGCCTGGGTCGAACGGCGCTTCGGCGAAGGCGCGCCCGACATGCTCGCCGCCAGCGACCGCGAGAAGCTGCGCGAGGCGACTGGGCGACCGGCGTCGAAGGGCCTCGTCAAGGCATTGCTGGCCGATAGCAGCTGGATCCGCCACCCTGCGCTGAACGCGGCGTTACAGGGACCGCTCATGCGACTATGCGCCGAATACCTGATCGATGTGCGAGGAAAGGAAGGGCCGGCCGATTCCGTGGCTCGTTTTCATCTGGGCAACGGCGCGCGCATCGAGCGCCTGAATTGGCTCGCCGACGTCTCGGCCAAGGGGCTGCATCAATCGTATGGTTTGATGGTCAATTATCTCTACGATCCCGCTGACATCGAGGCGAACCACGAAGCATTCGTGCGCGAAGGGCGGGTGGCGGTTTCGCCCGCCGCAGCGCGGCTGCGGACAAAACCGACAAAGCTGCGCGGGCGCGCTTTGCGCCTGATCGGGCGCGAAACGCTGGTTGCGTGAGCTAAGCAGCAACAAACACGCCGCCTGCTACGCCGGATGAGGCGCTATTTCACCGGGAGCGAGGCCGAAAACTCGGTCGCGATGTCGACCCAGCGCCGCACGGCCGCGGCCGTTTTGCATCCAGCCGGTGCGACGACGATAAAACCCCGCATCGGCTTGCCGGTGAAAGTAAACGGCTTCGCGTGCGGCTTTTTCAACGCCTTGGGCGTGGCGTCGGGATGCACACGGACGATAAGATCGTCCTTCAGCACGCCGCAGCACATATTGCCGCGCCACATGAAGGCAAGGCCCCCGAACATCTTTTTCTCGACCACGCTTCGCCGGCCGGCGAGCGCATGGCGCACCCGGATGGCCAGTTTCTCGTCATAGGCCACGGCGCGCCTACATCTTCGGCATGCCCGGGAAGGCGGGCAGTTTGGGATCGATGTAATCCCATGGCTGGGCGCTGGCTGTGTACGCAACCACGCCCGGCTTGAAAATGCTGGGGTCGTCGAGACTGGCTGCCATGATATAGACCATATCGGGCATGCCGGAGTTGTCGGCAAGGACGGAGGATCCGCATTCAGGGCAGAAGCCGCGGCGCACAGCGTTGCCGCCGTCGGATCTCGACTCATAATATTTCGGGCGGCTGGTGACCTTGACCGCCGTCCTGGGGACAACAAACGCAGAAACATGCCCGGCTCCGGTGTGGCGCTGGCAATCGCGGCACTGACAGTGGCCGCCCATGACCGGTTCAGACGCGCATTCATAGCGGATCGCGCCGCAGGCGCAGCCGCCGGAAATCGGTTTGCTCATCGCATCGTTCCTTCTCGGCCTCGATAGCCAGCTAGATTTTGATTACTGGTCATTATGGGCTTACGCATTCGGCATGGGCGGCATGCCAGGGAAGGCCGGCAGCTTGGGATCGATGTAGTCCCAGGGCTGGGCGCTCGCCGTGAACACGACCATTCCGGGCTTGAAGACGCTTGGATCGTCGAGACTGGCGGCGGCAAGAGCCGAAAGCTCGGGCATGCCGGAATTGTTGGCCACCACGGCCGAGCCGCAGGTAGGGCAGAATCCGCGATGCACGATATTCCCGCTATCGGCCTTGGAAGTATAAAACTTCAGCTGGCCAGCGATCTTGAGCGCGGCCTTGGGCACCGCGAACGCCGAAAAATGGCCGGCGCCGGAATGGCGCTGGCAATCGCGGCACTGGCAATGGCCGGACATCATCGGTTCGGCCGAACATTCGTAACGGATGGCCCCGCAGGCGCACCCACCGGAAATCGGTTTGCTCATATCTCTTGCTCCTTTTAGTTATTCATCGTCGGCGACCGGCCGACGCGGTGCTTGCTTACATAGCGTTCGAGCGAATCGAAGGTACTGGCCCAGCCGACATCCATGTCGACAGCTTCGCCGGACGCCAACTTGCGGTGCTCGATGACAATTTCGGTCGCATCGCTGCGATCGTGAAACTCGACGGTGACGACGGAGACTCGTTCGGGCGGGCCGTTCGGTCCTTCCGGTTCCCAGGTGAAGCTGAGGCGGATCGGCGGCGTCACCTCGCGATAGACGCCGCCAATATAACGTTCCGTACCGTTTGCCGTTTCAAACCATGTGCCCCACGCGCCGCCCGGGCGCAGATCGATCTCGCATCGCCGAACCGTCCATGCCCGCGGCCCCCACCACTTGGCCATCTCTTGCGGATCGGTCCAGGCGCGAAACAGAATGTCGCGCGCCGCCGGCAGCAACCGGCGAACCGTCACCGTACGACCTGTCGACGGCCTATCGTTCACGCTTGGCCCCAAAGCTTTTGGGCATCTCGTCGAGATATTCGGCGAGGCGGTCGAGCTGATCTTCCCAGTGTCGCCGGTAACGCGTGATCCAATCGGCGGCTTCTTTCAACGGTTGCGGCCGAAGCCGGCAGCGCCGCCACTGCGCATCCTTGGTCCGCACGATGAGTTTGGCGTGTTCGAGCGCCTTGAGGTGTCGTGAAATCGACGGCGCAGAAATCCGGAACGGCTGGGCCAGTTCGCCGACCGATGCCTCGCCCTGGGCCAGCCGGGCCAGAATTGCGCGCCGCGTCGGATCGGCGAGCGCCGAGAAGGTTTCGCTCAGCCGGTCGGAATGGCGCATCGGGTCTCCCTTACTGTCGATAAATGTAATTAGCTGAAGTGCTAATTAGCCAAATAGCTAAATAAATAGATCGCGTCAAGGCCGATATGCGTTTGCGCGCCGCGTTTCAGGCTTTGCGGGCCGTGCAGGCGTGCAAACGGCGCAGATCCTGGATAGCCGCGATCTAGAGCCGGTTGATTCCAGTCATTGGTAATGTCTCGTTGGGCGATGAATCTTTGACGGATGCAGGCAGTGATCGGAACGCAGAATAGGGCGGAAAACCTGCTGTGCGAGAAGCATCGATTGCCATTCACCGGGACAACAACGGATACACTTTGCGTGTTGTAACGTTGCTGAGCGTTCATATGCTGCTACTGCGAAAACACGATTTTGGTTGCATATTATCGCGACGACAATCGTGGGATCGGCATTAGCGCCTTTGCGGCGCGGTATTCGGGCTAAGGCAGTATCCACAGCCATAGGATCGCTGACATCGCCGCGAGGCCGATTCCGGCAACGATAAGCACCGGGCGCATCAGCTCGCTTTCGCGACCAAGCAGGCCGACGCTTGTTGCCGCAAGAACGACCCGCCCCGGTGAAGCCAGTGTCGTATTTGCGCCAGCCGCGTTCTGTGCCGCGGCGGTCAGGTCATGCGGCATGCCGAGCGCGTCGGCAGCGGTAATCTGTAACTGGGCAAACAAGGCATTCGATCCGGCGTTGCTGGCGGTCAGGAAGCCGCCGACGCCGCCGATAAACGGCAGCAACAGAATATAGCTGCTGCCCGTTGCACCGACCACAAATGTAGCAATTTGCGCCGTCATGCCGGCGGCGAACATCACTTGCGACATGCACAGAAAACCGGCGACGGCCAGGGTGGCGATCATCCACTGGCGTAAGCCGCTCTGGATCTGTATCGCCCATGTCGCCGCAGGAAAACTGGCGAACGGCGCAATCGCGGCCGCGCTCGCCAGCATCCAGAAGCCTGGGTGATAGAGGATGGAGAGGCGGAAGCCAAGGGACGGAACATCGACGATGGCGTGCGCAAGAAGCCAATCACGAAGAGGCGGCGTCAATCGCGTCACAAGCAACGTAACGAGCAGCAGGATCAAAGGCGCTGAAGCGTGAGCCAGACGGCGCGCGGCGCTGCTGGAAATTCGGGCCTTGCCACCAAACGCCCATCCGACCGCCGCAACAATCAGCCCGGCAATCGTCCCGGCAAGCTCGATCCCGACCAAACGCGATCCGATAGCTAACGTACCGAGTAACAGGGCCGAGAGCGCCAAAAGATCGAACCAGCGTCGACGAAGCGTATTCCAGCCGCCGATAATCCACAGGGCAATGCCGCCGCATAATACGACCAAGGGGGCAGTCAGCGGCGCGGCCAGCACGCCCAGCGTCGCTTCGGGCACGCCGGTTAGCTCGCTGCCGAGTGTCGTGCCGATGCCAAGGGCGCCCCACGGCACCGCACACTGCCCGAGTAAGGCGAGGAACCCCGCCTGCCGCGCCGGCAGGCCGAGCGCCAGAAACACCGGGGCCGCCACGATAATGCCGATGCCAAACCCGGTCGCGGATTCGAAAAACACAGAAAGACCGAGCACGAGAACCAGCGTTCGCCGGCCGGGGTCCGGAATGGCGTCGGTCAGGGTGCGGGCGATGACATCGAGGGCGCCGCTGCCGCGCAGCACCTGTGACAGGGCGACGCCGCCAAGCAGGACGTAAGAGACATTGGCCGTGATCAGCAGCCCTTTGCCGAGCGCGCCGGCAAGCGCGGCTGCCGGCATCAAGAATGCTGGTAACGCGAGCGATATCGCGATCGCGAGGACCATGCCGACCATGCCGCCGCGCAGGGCTGGTTGGCGAAACAGAACGATAAGCACTGTGGACAGGATGATCGGCGATGCGGCGGCGAGAGCATACATGGGCGCTGTAATTGACTTCGGTTGACGGGGAAGAATACCGGGATGAAGACAAGGCGTAAGAACGCCCACCATGAACCGTGACGCAAAACCGCCGGCAGGGGCGCGGAAAAAACACGCCGATACCGTCAGTATTCTCGAACGGTGAACAGCCGACGATAAAATGAAACGTATGGCGCTGAAAGCGAAAATAGATAGTACAGGCGAAATAAGGGCGGCGCTTAGCGGAGCGATCAGTAGCTTTGCCTATAACCTTTGTGGTTATTGTATCGAGACATCTACGGGCGATAAAATTTCAGCCTCGATGTTATGTCGCCAAGTTGCGGCGGTCGCATCAAGGGTCGTGAATCAGATGATTTTTGGACGACTGAGTGAACGGCCTTAAAATTCAATCCAACTGGCCTGTCTGATGCGCGGCGAGATGTCGTTCATACGCCTCGATGACTCGCTCGTGATGATCGGCCAGTTGATGCAGGCGATCGGCGCGAGGATCGTCGCTGACCTGGAACCCGCGTAAGGCAGCGGCGCGCGCTTCGTCGGCAAACTGGCGGCGAACGCGAATGGCGCCGCGAACCCAGCCCGGTTGCCGCATGGCCGCGGCACAACGCTGCGGAAGGGTCAATTGTCGTGATGCGGGAGAACGGAACGTTGTTTCGGGTGTCATATTGGCCTCGTTGCTGCTCAGTGTTTCATGGAAGCGCGCTTATGCGGCGCTAGGATCGCCGTCGGAAGACCATAAAGCCCAGGAATCGGATGCGACCGGCGACATGCCGTATGCCTGCGACGCCGCGCATGGAGAAGTTCACTCTGCAGCCTTGCTCTCGACCGGGACCGGGGGGGCCGTCCGGTGCGGTGACAAGGCGGTGGATAGTGGGAGAATGGCGACGTTGTCCGGTGTCGCGTGATCGACGGCCAGCCAAGCGTGACCGTCAACAGCAGTGACGTGGATTTGATCGCCACGGCGCAGGCGTAACCCACCGGCGGGCGCAAACCAGCCGGGCGACAGAACATCTTTAAGGCGATCTTCCGTGTTTAGGTGCCACAGGGTCCAGCCATTGGCGTACCCGAAGACGAATAAGTTCTTGTATGGATCGAACATATCGGCCTCGCAACCAAAGACTGTGTTACCGTTAAAAATATAAATTACGCAAAATGCGTATTATCGTCAATGGATTTCCTATGATTTTGTGTTGCAGGCGATCATTCGCCTTGCTGGGGGAAGGCGCGCAACGGTGCCGCTCTCAATGATCTGAGGCTGCTTTAGATGCCGAGCAATTCCGGCCAGTCGATTACGCGATAAATCGCCTTCACCTTGGCGAGATCGATCTCGATGCGGTCGTCCGGTGGATTGTATTGGGCAAGACGCAGTTTCGTCGGCCCTTTGGCGACAAGAAGCTTGAGATAAGCGCGGCCGGGTTCGCCTTCGCGTTTTGACTTCATCTCGACAACCACATGATCGCCGGGCCGCGCCGGCCGCGACGGGTGGAGATAGACAAGGTCTCCGGGCTTACGCCAGGGGGTCATCGATTCGCCCTGGCAAAAGATGGCAAATACCTCGGGAACACCGGCAACACCGGGCGGTCGGCGTACATAGTCGACGACTTCGCCGTTCATCTGGAAATCTCCGGATTTCCCGCCGACCGCTGTGCCGAATACCTTGACGTCCAAGGGCATATCGGCACGGGTGAGGATATGCGCGTGGGGGGCGGGCGTAACGTTTGGCGGCAGTGCGGCCTCATCATGCCTCTCCATCGCACCGGCAGTCCGCGGCAGGGTCACCGTTTGACTG
>JACQAF010000222.1 GCA_016195145.1 Rhodospirillales bacterium | reverse complement strand
GAATTACGGTTCTTGCCGGCTGAAACGGCGGGGGTCGCCAAATTGAGGAAGCTGCCGCAGGGCACGCTGCTGTTCCGGCAGGGCGAGCAACCCCGGAACATTTACTATCTTCTCGATGGCGATGTGCAGATCGTACGCTATGCGCGCAATGGCGACGTGGTGGTGGTGCACCGCGTCCATGGCGGTTTTTTCGCCGAGGCCAGCCTGGAATCCCCCCGCTATCATAGCGACGCCATGGCCGTTACCGACGCGGTGATCCTCGCCATCCCGATGGCGGTCTACGCGGATGCACTCGACAACAATGCCGTATTCCGACGCGCCCATTTCATCGCCCAGGCGCGCGAGATACGCGTATTGCGCAGCCAGATCGAACGCCTGGCGCTGCCCACGGCCCAGCAACGGATCATCCATTACATTGAAACCGAGGGCGTCAACGGGACCGTTACCGTCGTGCCGTCGCTTAAGGCGCTGGCGGGCAAGCTGAACCTGAGCCATGAGGCGCTCTATCGCACCCTGAGCGGCATGGCGAAAGCCGGGCTCATCGCGCGCGATGGCCGGGTGTTGCGGCGGTGTTGAATTACGCGCCGTGATGCCGGCCCACTGGGCCGCTGCGCGGCGACCGCGACATATATATCTTATGCCCAGCGGCGCTACCTTTGAGCCCGGGTAGCGAGCAGTTTGAGCGTAAGAATAGACCGCTTAATTCTTGCTGCGTTATGCCAGGAACAATCTGGCAATGATTAGGGGTGTGCTAACCGTTCCCAGTAGCGCGTCGCGCATTTTTCTGGCGATGGGTGGGCGTCATTTCGCGCCTGCTGCTTGTGGCAAGCTTGGCCACGCTGTTGTCCATCGAACAGATATCGCCATTCCAGATCGTGAGCATGGCCGGCGTTTGCGTCGTTGTGTTGTTTGCATATCGCGGCAGCATTCGCAGACACTGTGACCCAGTCGCAGACTTATGATTCTACCATTGGAGGATCGTGCTGGCGGTAGGGGTGCCTGCTCCGGCGAATCGCCGCTTTTGTAATGGGGATGCGGTGGGATGACGAGCCGGATGCCGCGCGCTATGAGATCGGCGCGTCGATTAACCGCGGCGGCGTCCAGGTTCACTGGACGCCGCCGGATTGCTGCGTCGATCAACGCTTGGGAACTTCATACTCCGACGAGTCGGCGATCACCGAGCGAACGAAATTTTTTGCCGCCTCTTTCTTGAAGCCCGCGCGCTGATAGATCTGATAAATGCGAAAATCCGAAACGCGCGTTTGTACGAACCACGCGAGCATGCTCGCCTCGCGCGAGTCCGGCTGGAAGCCGAGATCCTTCGCCACTTCGGCGACCGCATCATAGGTGACCGGCGGCGCGATGTAATGGCCGAACGACCACGCCCCGTCGGTATAGGTCGACAGGAACCATTCCCCCATCGTGGTTTCTTTCTTGACCACGATCGGCGGCTTTTTGGCCAGATCGGCCGCTTCCTTGAGGGCCGGGTTAAGGCCTTCGCCGCCCTTCTCGAGATCCCAATGCGGATCGAAGTGGGTCGCGGCCGTGGCGACGACAAGGGCTTCCGACACGTTGCGATGCATCAACTCGGCATAAACGATAACGCCGTGCTCGCCCATCCATTTCCACTTGGCTTTGCCTTCGTCGCCGCCCCATGCGGCGGGGTACCATTCCGGTTTCTCGATCTTGCCGCTGGCCGTGTTGAAGACGTACCAGACCTTCGCCCAGTCATGCAGGGTCAGCGCCGCGATCACCATGTCGCGGTCGATCGATTCCATCTTGTAGACCCGTTCATAGGCGTCGGCCCAGCCCATGGCGACTTCGACCCATTCGAGCACGTGAACCGGCAGGCCGCCCGGGTACGAATGATGGCCCTTGCCGCCCGCGGCAGGCGAGGCGAGGAAGGACTGGGTCGCCTTCTTGTCGAGGAGTTGCGAGCGCGGGGCGAGAACCATGTCGAGCACGAGATCGCGATATGCCTTGTTCCGCATTCCGTTCAGATAACCGAGCAGGCGATCATAGGCGCTGCGCGTGAACATGCCGGTTGTGGCCATGTCCTCGGCGCTCATTCGGAAGATAGAGTCCAGTCTTTCTTTGGAGATCGGCTGTGCATTGACAGGCGAGATGGTGGGCAGGAGAAACCCTGCGGCGGCGACGATGGCTGTAAGGATACGAGACGACATTATCGATGCCTCCCCCGATGAGGCCGGCGCCATCTAGCGGACCAATGCGCCGGCTTGTTATTACGAATGATATATGGCGAGCCTTACGCTCGCAGTATCAGGAAACGTCTAGGCAAATATCGTATGCATGAGAGCGAACGCGAGATACGCGGCGTTTTCGTTTGCTGGCGGAAGCCGAGCTTTGCTTCGGTATTTATATGCGCCGGGCACTTATAAGCTTAAGGCCACGCATTTCCACGAGTCAAGCCACACCGGCCGCACAGCTGCAATAGCATCTGCGCGCCGATCGGGCGGGATGATATCGCGATCTGATTAAGGCAGCGCTTAAGGCCGAACGATCGTCCAGCCTTTTTCGTTGAGCTCGATCAACCGGATCACGCCGGGCAGATGTTTGGCGCCGTCGACGATCGGGATGTCCTTGCCTTCGTTCTTCTGCATCACCTTCTGGGTCGAGCTGCAGGCGACGAAGCTGACATTGGGCATGCTCTCCTGAAACGATTTCAGGCGGGCGACGACGGGCGAGGTATCGGCGCGCATCATATGCAGGCCGCCGGCGAAGGCGACGATCTCGATTTCGACCTGTTCGCCCATCTCGGCGTAGTTCTGCGAAACCGTGGCGGCAAGATTGAGGGCCTCGGTCATCTTTGCCGGATTATTATCCGAAACCTGGATGGCGAGACGATGGATCTTGTTTTGGGCAACCGCGGCCGTCGGGGCCATGGCTGCGAACAGGGCCAAGCATACCGCAAAGGTTGCGGCGAAGATGGCGCGCATAGGGGGTGAGTCCTTCCAGTTGGGTGGTTGGGTGCGGCCCGGATCGGTCCGGGGGTCGAACGACCCGCCGGCCGAAACCGGGATACGGGAACTAGGGCTTGACGTAGCTCCAGCCGCTCTCTTGCAGCTCGATCAGGCGTACAACGCCCGACGGAACCGGCTTGGCGTTGGCCACCAGCGGGATATCGTCCTTGGAGGCTTTGCCTTCGGCGCGCGCCATGCCCGTACGCGTATTTTCGCAGGCGGCGAAGCTGACGTTCGGCATGCTTTCGGCGAAGGATTTGAGGCGCCCGCGCACCTGCTCGGGCGAGGTGTCGGCGCGCAGCATATGCAGGCCCGGGCCGTAGGTGACGATCTCGATATCGACCTGTTCGCCCTTGCCCGTGTAGTACTGCGTCACGTTGGCGGCGTTGTTGAGCGCCAGATTCATTTTCTGCGGATCGTTGTCGTCCACATGGATCGCGACGCGATGGATCTTCGCCTTTTTTGCGGCGGGGCTTTTGTCCATTGGCGAGTGGGCGGAAGCCGACGATGCGGCGACGAGGGAGGCGACGGTCGCCGCAGTAGCGGCGAACATGCGACGACGGCTCAGGAATGGCAGGTTCATAGGCGATCTTCCTCCTATCTAGTTTGGTCGGCGGCGGGAAAATGGCGAATATCCCGTTCGCGGTGCTTCCTCCCCAGTAAACGGCCGCAGCTTCCTATGTCTCGGGTATTTCTGCTTCAGGCCATCTATTGAACAATTCTAATATAAACAAAGCATAATAACCACACAATTTCATATGGATTATCCCGAGAACCTCATGTGATGCCTGGGCGCGTGACGGCGCCGCTACTGCGTGACCCGGATCGCTGGTTCGCTGACCCGCGCAGCGCGCATCGCCAGCATGGTCTCGATCATATCTTCGGAGGCAGTCGTCGGCAGCGAACAAACCGTTCCGACGCAAACATAGGCGGTCGCCTTGCCATCCTCCTGGTTCTTAAACCGGGCCGGATGCGCTTCGGGCAGTACGGCGCCGGGCGGAACGACCTGCAAGACCCGGCCGGGGATGGCGGTTCGCCATGCCGCATGAAGCAGCTTGCGAGCACCCTCCTCGGTACGGTCGCCAACAATGACGATCTGGACGGCGGCAAGAACGGTATCGGCCGCATTGAGAATGCCGCCGGATTGCACGGGATCGATCATCGCGCCGCCGAAAAATGCTCCGACCGTCCGTTCGGCGCGAACCCGCAGCACCGGATCGCCGACGAGGTGATAAAGCCGCATCGCGGCATCGGCCATCACGCCATTGCCGGCAGGTAGGCCGCTATCGATGGCAAGCTTCGGCATCGGCAGCTCGGGGTGATCGTCGCGCGTTGCCATGTAATAGCCGCCATTGGCCTCGTCCCAAAGCGCGTCGGCGGCGCGAATCCAGCGTTGGGCGGCGGCAAGATATTTCGTCTTGCCGGTCGCCTCGAACAGCGTCACCGCGGCACGCGACATATGCGCATAGCCGTCGAGCGTCGCCGGCAGGCCGGCCTTGCCACTGCTCCATGAATGGCGCAGCCCTTGGCCGCCGTCGAGATGCGTCTCGACAAAGGCGAACGCACCCTCGGCCGCGTTGAGCCATGCCGGTTCGTCGAGCGCCAGGCTCGCTTCGGCAAGCCCCGCGATCATCGCGCCGTTCCAGTCGGCGAGAACCTTGCCGTCGCGCATCGGGCGCGGCCGCTGATCACGATGCGTCTTTAGCTTCTGGCGACCGCCGGCAAGGCGGGCGAGAACAGCCGTCTCGTCGCCGCCGAATTCCTTGGCCAGAGCCGCGGCGGACGCATCCGTGCGGTATAGAACCGACACGCCGTTCTCCCAGTTGCCGTCGGCCGTGACGCCGTAGGCGCGCTTGAAAAGCGCCGCATCGCGGCCAAGGACGCGCTCGATTTCCGCCGCGGTCCACACATAAAAAGCGCCCTCGCGGCCCTCGCTGTCGGAATCGATGGCGGCGGCGAACGCGCCGCCGGGCAGGCGCATCTCGGCCAGCAGGAAGGCAACGGATTCGCGCAGCCGCGCGGCAAGCAGCGGCGAGTGCGTCTCGCGCCAGACATCGGCCATCAACGACAGGAACTGGGCGTTGATGTCGAGCATCTTCTCGAAATGCGGAATGCGCCATTCCGGGTCGGTCGCGTAGCGGGCGAAGCCGCCGGCCAGATGATCGTAAAGCCCTCCTTGCGCCATCGAGGCAAGGGCGTGCGCAACGGAATCGCGTAGCGCCGGCGCATTCGTGCGTAGATAGCCGCGCCACAGCGTTTCCATCGTCGGCAGGCGGGGGAATTTGGGCGCGGTGCCGACGCCGCCGTTGAATACGTCAATCTCCCGGTCGATCTGCCGCACGGCGACGTTGAGCGCAAGGCCCGACGGATCTCCGGGCGCTGGCCGCGACCGCTTGCCCATCTCGCGCTTGACCGCCGCGCCAAGGGCGGCGATCTCGTTCTGCTGTTCGCGATAGGTTTCGGCGACGGCGGCCAGCGCCGCGGAAAAAGCCGGCAGGCCCTGGCGCGGTTCGGGCGGCAGATAGCCGACGGCAAAAAACGGCGTCCCGTCGGGCGACAGGAACACGTTCAGCGGCCAGCCGGTCTGCGAACCCATCAGCAGCGCGGCGTGCTGATAGATCTGGTCAATCTCGGGGCGTTCCTCGCGGTCGACGAGGACCGGGATGAACATCTCGTTGATGATTTTTGCGATCGCGTCGTTGGTGAAGCTTTCCGCCTGCAGGACATGGCACCAGTGGCAGGCGAGATAGCCGAGCGACAGCATGATCGGCTTCTGCGCCTGTTTGGCTTCCGCGAAGATATCCGGCCCCCAGGGACGCCAGTCGACCGGATCGTTGCGGTGAAGCTGGAGATAGGGGCTGGGCTGATCGGCAAGGCGCGGGGCGGCCGAACCGTCGTTGCCGAACCCGGCCATCAGCGCCACGGCGACAAATAACCCCAGCGTTTGCCGGAGAACTCTCGACATGGGGGAAGCCTGTCTATGCATGCCCGTATTCTGGTGCTTTAGCCGCATCTAATAAACAGCCGTGGCATGCCGTGCATTCCAGGGCCGGTCAAATAAAGGTGAGGTCGTTCCGAACAGTCCGGAATCGTCGATTCCCGGTGCTTTCCAAGCGCACAATGGGTACGAAAATTACCGGGTTTGACCGAGGCTTGTCAGTCGGGCGATCTGGCCGCCGATCGAGGAATCCATGGGTAAAGGCGCGGCAGGACGATGGTAAGGATGGCGGCGGCTAAACTCGAAGACGAACAACAGAACCATGCCGGCGAGCCAGGGAGTATCGAAAAACGCCCAACCGTCGTAAAGCGTGACGATCATCCAGATGCCCGATCCGGCAAGCAGGATTGCGCCGGGCACGACCAGCCCGTCATAGCACACAGCGATGGTGCGGACCGCCTCGGCGAACAGGGGCAGATCGCGCAACTGCCGCGACCGCAGATCGGCCATGAACACGCCGATCAGCCCGGCGCCGAGCAGCACCGCGCCGGCGATATGGCCGAACTTGAGCAGTTCATAAGTCATCGGGCGATGTCAGGCCTTGCGCTCGCGGCTGAGCGCGACGGCAGCGATCGCCAGCGCCGCCGAGGACAGGATCAACACCACGCTCACGGCATTGAGGACCGGGGTCGAGCCCTGGCGCAGCCGTCCGTACATGGCGATGGGCAGCGTGGCATCGGAGCCGACAAGCATCAGGGTGGTGTTGAAATTCTCGAACGACATCAGGAAGGCGATGATCGCGGCGCCAATCATCGCCGGCTGGAGGAAGGGCAAGGTGACCGTCGCCGCGGCGACGATGCGCGTGGCGCCGAGGCTGAGCGCCGCTTCTTCCAGCGTCGGGTCGAATTTGCGCAGGCGGGCGGAGATGACCAGCGTGGCGACGGTGGCGATGAACGAGAACTGGCCGAGCACGACCAGCGTCAACCCGGGGCGCAGCCACTCGATTTCCCAACCGAACAGATCGTCGATGATATTGGCCAGCGTGTTGGAGAACAGCAGGATCGAGATGCCGAGAATGACGCCGGGAACGACCAGCGGCCACAGCATGATCATGTAGAGAAGATTGCGGAAGCGCAGGTCCTTGCGCTCGAGCAGGAAGGCGTTGGCTGTGCCGACGATGACCGACAGGATGGTGACGGCCAGGGCCACGCGCAGGCTGACGAATATGCTGTCGAGCAGCCGGGAATCGTGGAGGAGGCCGAGCCGGGCGCCGTCGCCGGAGACATACCAGTCGAAGGTGAAGCCTTGCCAGGGCGGCGAGGGAAAGGTGCTGTCGTTGAACGAAAACACCGCGACGGTCAGCAGCGGCGCGAACAGAAAGACGACAAAGGCGGTGACATAGAGCGTCGAGACTAACCGGGCAGAACGCGGGCGGGGCAGGGTCGGGAGCATGGCCGGGTCCTAGGACAGGCTCTTGGCGAGCGTCTGGCCGGACAATTTGAGGCCGAGCCAGACGATCAGCGACGACAGCAGCAGGAGCAGGAAGCCGAAGGCCGATCCCTGCTCCCAGTTGAAGCGGGTGATGAACTGGTTGTAGATCTGTTCGGTGAACCACAGGCTGTTCTTGCCGCCGAGCAGCGTCGAAGTGAGATAATTGCCAAGCGTCAGCATGAATACGACGATCGTGCCGCCGACGATGCCGGGCATGGCATGCGGGATGACGATCTCGCGCATGATCGAGAAGGCGTTGCCGCCGAGATCGTAAGCCGCCTCGATCAGGCTGTCGTTGAGGCTGTCGAGGGCGGTGACCAGCGGGATGACCATGAACAGCATCGAGGTGTAGACGAGGCCGACGAGAATGGCGGCGTCGTTGTAGAGGAACTCGATCGGCGCGTCGGCGAGGCCGAGCCATTGCAGCGTCCGGCTGACCACGCCGGTTTCGCGCAGCAGGATGATCCAGCCGAAGGTGCGGACGAGTTCGCTCACCCAGAAGGGCAGCAGGCAGAGGATGAAAAGCAGATTCTTGTTCCGCCCGCGCGCCAGCTTGGCGATGTAATAGGCGACCGGGAAGGCGATGACTAGCGTAAGGAGCGTCGCCACGATCGAGATCACGGCCGTGCGGAAGAACGTGTTCCAGTAGACCTGCTCGATGAAAAATTCGAGATAGTTGGAAACGCCGAACTGATAAATGCGCGGCGCCACCCGTTCCTGGAACGAGATATAGAGCATTTCCGACAGCGGAATCAGGATCAGCACGCCGAGCCATAATGCGGCCGGCGCCAGCAGGAGGATCAACCCCAGGCGCGGCGCGGCGGCGGCTGGCGATCCGGCGCTCATTTACTCGGCTGCGCGGGAAAGCATTTCGTCTGATCGGCGGCCCAGCCGAGCGTAACGCTCTCGCCTTCGGTCAGATCGGCGTTCGGGCCGGATTGCGGCAGGGCGACGACGATCTCGCCGCCC
>JACQAF010000221.1 GCA_016195145.1 Rhodospirillales bacterium | reverse complement strand
GGCGTCGATTTCCGGGTCGCTTGGCCGCTGGGTGCGGCGTCCGCCGTCACCAGCGCGATCAAGTTTGTGTTAGTTATCGGCATCGCGCTCAAGGTGCACCGCCGCGCCGTGGTCACCGGCAGCGAGGAAATGCTCGGGCTCGAGGGACGCATCATTGATTGGGACGGGCTGACCGGGCATGTGCGGGCGCATGGCGAAGTTTGGCAGGCGCGCGCCGAACGGCCGCTCGAACCCGGCAGCGCCGTTCGCACCGTGGCCCGGGAAGGGCTGGTCCTTATCGTCGAACCGGCAACAACGCGGAGGTAACGATGTTTGAACTACCGGGCCAGGTGATGATCGCCTTGCCGATAATCCTGATTGCGCTGGTGCTGATATACTCGTTGCGGATTATGCGCGAGTACGAACGCGCCGTAGTGTTTACCCTCGGCCGGTTCTGGGGGGTCAAGGGGCCCGGCCTGATCATCATGATTCCGGTCATCCAGCAGATGGTCCGCGTCGATCTGCGCATCCGCGTGCTCGACGTGCCCAGCCAGGACGTGATTTCGCGCGACAACGTGTCGGTCAAGGTCAACGCGGTCATTTACTATCGGGTTCTCGACCCGCAGAAGGCGATCATCCAGGTCGAGGATTTCGATTCGGCGACCAGCCAGCTCGCGCAGACGACGTTGCGCTCCGTTCTCGGCCAGCATGACCTCGACCAGATGCTGGCCGAGCGCGAGAAGCTCAACGCCGACATTCAGCGCATCCTCGACGAACAGACGGATGCGTGGGGAATCAAGGTTTCCAATGTCGAGCTGAAGCATGTCGACCTCAACGAAACCATGATCCGGGCGATCGCCAAACAGGCCGAGGCCGAGCGGCTGCGCCGGGCCAAGGTGATCGATGCGGAAGGCGAGTTCCAGGCCGCTGAAAAGCTGCTTCAGGCCGGCGAGATTCTCGCCCAGCGGCCGCAGGCGATGCAGCTGCGCTATCTCGGCACGTTGCTGAACATCGCGGGCGAGCGCAGCTCGACGATCATTTTTCCCGTGCCGATGGATCTTATGGAAGTCTTCCGGTCGGCGAAATCGTCGGGCGGCGGGGGCCAGACCTAGCCGGGCCGGATGTCGGCGGGCGCTACGCCGCCTGGTCGGCGGTGACGCCGGCGCCCAGGGCGCGTAGATACGCCTTTTTCCAGGCGCCGATGTCATGGGCGCGCAGGACCGCCATGCTGGCTTCCCAGCGTTCGCGGCGTTCTTCGAGCGGCATGGTCAGGGCCCGGTGCATCGCTTCGGCGACCTCGTCGGCGTCGAGCGGATTGACGATCAGCGCGGAGGTGAGTTCCTGCGCCGCGCCGGCGAATTGCGAGAGGACGAGCACGCCAGGATCGTCTTCTGCTTGCGCGGCAATGTATTCCTTGGCGACCAGATTCATGCCGTCGCGCAGCGGCGTCACCAGGCCGATCCGCGCCACGCGGTAAAAACCAGCCAGGGCCTTGCGGCTGAAGCTCCGGTTAAGATAGCGCACCGGGGCCCAGTCGAACTCGGCGAAATGGCCGTTGATCCGGCCGGTCCATGAATCGAGATCGCGCCGCAGGGCGCGGTACTGGGCGACCTCGCCGCGCGAGACCGGCGCGATCTGCATGAACACGACCTTGGTGCGCCATTCCGGCCAGCGTGTCAGCAGGTCCTGGAAGGCGGCGAAACGTTCCGGCAACCCCTTGCTGTAATCGAGGCGGTCGACGCCGAGGATGAGATTGCGAGTGCGCAGGCTGTCGGTAAGGCGCTGGGTTTCGACCGAACGGTTGGTCCCTTCGGCCGTACGCCGGAACGACGCCGTGTCGATGCTGATCGGGAAGGCGCGGATGAGAAAACGGTGCCCGAACGCGTCGACCTGGCCGTTCTTGCCGACCCGTCCGCCCGCTTCGTGCTCGATATAGGACTGCAACGCCCGCACGTCGCGCTCGGTCTGCAGGCCGACGACGTCGTACTGGCAGAGCGCCGCCAGCAGCGAAGCATGGCCGGGCAGCGCGGTCATCACCTCGGGGCCGGGGAACGGGATATGCAGGAAAAAGCCGATACGGTTCTTGACGCCGAGCTTGCGCAGCTCCGCCGCCAGCGGGATGAAATGATAGTCGTGAATCCAGATCTGGGTGTCCGGTTCGAGGAATGGAACGAGCGCCTTGGCGAAGATCGCGTTGACGCGCACATAGCCCTCGTAATCGGCGCGCCGGTATTCGACGAGGCCGAGGCGGTAATGGCAGAGCGGCCAAAGCGTGCTGTTGGCGTAACCGACATAGAACGCCCTGTGCTCCTCGGGCGTGAGATCGAGGGTCGCATAGGAAATGCCGCTGACGGCCGTGACCGTCGGCTTGTGGCTGGTGTGTTCGCGGGTTTCGCCGCTCCAGCCGAACCACAGGCCGCCATATTCGGTCAGCGCGTCGCGCAGGGCGACAGCAAGCCCCCCCGCACGCGACTTCAGTTCGCGCGGTGCCGCGACACGATTGGAGACGATTACAAGCCTCGCCAAATTCCCTTCTCCCAGCTTTTGCTCAGACGCATCGCCGACGTGACGAGCCCGACCATCGAATATGTCTGGGGAAAATTTCCCCATAGCTCGCCGCTGTCTACATCGATGTCTTCGGATAGCAAACCGACATGATTGCGGCGGTTCAGCATGTCGGTGAAAAGCTCGCGCGCCTCGTCCTGCCGGCCGATGGCGTATAACGCGTTAATATACCAGAACGTGCAGACATTGAATGCAGTTCTCGGCGCGCCGAAATCGTCCTCGTGCGCGTACCGCATCAGGTTGCCGTTGCGCCGCAATTCGCGGGTCACGCGCTCCACGGTGGAGACAAAACGCGGGTCCTCGGCCGAAATGAAGCCAAGTTCGCTGAGCAGCAACAAACTGGTGTCGAGATTTCCCCCGTCGAGCGCGTCGACGAAACTGCCGTTCTTGTCGTCCCAGGCGCGAGCCAGAACCGCCTCGCGGATGCGGTGCGCCTCGGCCGCCCAGCGCTGGGTCTCGCCGGCATCGCCGAGGCTTTCGGCGATGCGCGACAGCCGGTTGCACGCCGCCCAGCACATCGCGGCCGAATGGGTGTGAATGCGCCGCCGGCCGCGATATTCCCAGATGCCGGAATCCGGCTCGAAGGCCAGCCGCGCGGCGTTTTCGCCGAGGCGCGTGAGGAGGGTAAAAAGCCGCTTGTCGCCGCGGCGGGGCAGGCGGCGGTCGAAAAACATCTGCGTCGCGGCGAGGATGACGCTGCCGTATCCGTCGTGCTGGTCCTGCGATTCGGCGAGATTGCCCTTGCGCACCGGGCCCATGTTGCGATACCCGGCCAGGGTCTCGACGACGCTTTCCCGGAGCGGAGCGCCGGGCACCAGCCCGTATAACGGTTTCAGCCGCCCGCCCGGCTCTTCGGCGGCGACCGTCGTCACATAACCGATGAAATGCTCCATCGTCTTGGTGGCGCCGAGGCGATTGAGCGCGTGAACGACGAAATATGCGTCACGCAACCAGCAGTAACGATAATCCCAGGTGCGCGACGTATCCGGCGCCTCGGGGATCGAGGTGGTCAGCGCCGCGACCACTGCGCCGGTCTCCTCGAAGCTGCACAGCTTGAGCGTGATCGCGGCGCGAATAACCGTCTCCTGCCATTCGAAGGGGATGGAGAGATAGCGCACCCAGTCGAGCCAGTATTCCTCCGTGCGTTCGAGAAACTCGCGCGTCAGCCGGTTGATCGAGCCGGTGATCGTTTCGTCGTGGCCGAGGATCAGGCTGATCGGTTGGGTAAGCAGAAACGAGCGCTCTTCGAGGATGTAGGAAATCGGCCCGTCGGTCGACAGGCGCAGGCTGAAATCCTCGCCGACATAACGGATATGGTTGCTGCCGTGGGTCAGCGCCGGCGCCTGGGCGCCGTAGCGGAAGCGCGGCCGGAAACGGACGCGCACGTGACAGGAACCGCCGATCGGCTCGATCCGCCGGACGATCATGGCCGGGCGGAAGATGCGATCGTATTGCTTGAAGCGCGGCGCGAAATCGACGACGCGCACGCTGCCGCCGCCGGCGTCGGTCAATGTCGTCGTCAGCACCGCAGTGTTCTCGACATAATGCTGGGTCGATCGCGCCAGCGAGTCGATCTGGACATCGCAAAAGCCGAAATCGCCATTGTCGCCGTTCAGCAGCCGGCAGAAAACCGGGTCGCCGTCGAGACGGGGAAAGCACCACCAGACGATCTGCCCGTTGCGGTCGATCAGGGCGGCGATGATGCTGTTGCCGATAACCGCGAGATCGAGATTCTGCATCATGCCCCCCGGCGAGCCAGACGCGCGGCCTCCCCCTTGAGCCACGCCCGCAATTGCTGCGGGCTGTTAAGCGCGCAATCGGCCGCCGAGCCGGCGAGCGATCCGATCCTCACCGCGAGGCCGCCGCCGGCCTTGACGGCGCGGAACCCGTCCTCGTCCGTCCGGTCGTCGCCGATGAAAACCATGGCCCGTCCGGCAAATGGAGTGTGGCGCATGAAAAACTCGATGGCGGTTCCCTTGTTGATGCCGGCGGGGCGGATCTCGAACACCATCTTGCCGGCGAGCAGCAGCGGCCGATCGGGAATCTCGCCGACGATCAGGTTGAGCTGGCGGCGCAGCGGCTCTTCGTCCGCGGGCGTTGCGCGGAAATGGATGGCGATCGTATGGCTCTTGTCTTCGACAATGATTTTCGGATAGGCGCGGGTTAGGTCGGCGAGCCGCGCGCGCACGGCTGCTAGGCGCGTGTCCGTTCCGCCCGGTTGCGCAATCGGTCCGGCATCGAGGCGGAGCTCGAAGCCGTGCTGGCCGGCTGCCGGCAGGACGAGGGGATGAAACAGGCGGTCGAGGTCGGCAATCGTGCGGCCACTGATCACGGCGAGCGCGCCATCGAGCGTCTGCTGCAGCGACGACAGGGTATCGAGCAGATCGGCCGGTATTTCAACCGCGTCGGGCGTCGGCGCGATATCGAGAAGCGTGCCATCGACATCGAGAAACAGCGCCGATCGGCCGGTAAGCAACAATTCCGCAGGCAGTCCCAGCCGGTTTCTCGCTTTGTTGTTCGGCTTGTTGTTCGGCATTTCGATGCTCTTTTTCGCCCCCATAGGGCTTGGCTCTCTGCTTGTGTCGTGGACTGGCGAAGTCGGGTCGGCGCTAAGGCAGGATCTGCAAATGCTCCATGCGCCCCCGGCGCGATGCGCCACGCCGGCATCGCACCCACGCATGAATGACAGCCGAGACAAGCAAATCCCCAAGATGCCGGCCCGCGCACCCGATGGCACGCGGCCAGTACATATTATTTAGGAACTGCTTCCGTCAGGATCAATATGCGGGCGAGCGAAGAAATCGCCAAGCGGCGATTCGCTGGACCAGCGAGGTGGATTCGCGCGCTATACTCATGACAGGCGACGCCATCGTTTTTATCGCGACGCAGTCGAAGGATTGCTGCATGGCTATCAAGATCGAAGGGCTGGATCATATCGTGTTACGGGTGAAGAGCGTCGATCGTGCGCTTCGATTCTATCGCGATGTGCTGGGCTGCCGCGAGGAGCGACGGGTCGACAGCATCGGCCTGGTGCAGCTGCGGGCGGGCCGGTCGCTGATCGATCTGGTTCCGGCCAAGGGCGCCGGCGGCAAGCGCCGCGCGAGCGCGGCCAACATGGATCATTTCGCCTTGCGGGTGGCGCGGCTGAACGCGCCGGCCTTGCGTCGGTATTTGCGCGCGCGCGGCGTCAAGCCCGGCGAGATCGCGTCGCGCTATGGGGCGGAGGGCGAAGGCCCGTCGATGTACATCACCGACCCGGACGGCAACATGGTCGAACTCAAGGGGCCGCCTGCACGCCCGCGCGCCGGGCGCAGAAAACGCCGAGGCAAACGCTAGGCAAGGGTCGACGGCGCCGTCGCCGGCTGGCGCGTCGTGCGGC
This sequence comes from Rhodospirillales bacterium, assembly GCA_016195145.1. Taxonomy (GTDB): domain Bacteria; phylum Pseudomonadota; class Alphaproteobacteria; order CACIAM-22H2; family CACIAM-22H2; genus JACQAF01. The sequence goes on along the minus strand of JACQAF010000221.1, from coordinate 1,412 downwards.
GCACCTGGACGATGGTGACGATGGCGAAGCCCATCACCACGGCGATGATGGCGAACACCGCCTGCGGCTGGCCATGGTCGACCAGCCAGCCGAAAACCAGCGGCGCGATCGACGAGCCGACATCGAATCCGGAATAGACGACGCCGAATGTCCGCCCCGCCGCGCCGGGCGTCGCCGCCGCGCGCACCAGCATGTCGCGCGACGGCGCGGCCATGCCGGCGAACAGGCCGGCCAGCGCGATGGCGACGATGACCAGCGGAAATGGCAGTTGCGCCGAGGCGATCAGCAGCATGAACAGCGCCGCGACGCCCATGCCGGCGCCGGCGACCCGTTCGTGGTGTGCTGTGCGGTCGGCGATCAAACCGCCGAGCAGGATACCGGACGCGCTGCCGACGAGGTAGCCGGTCAGTACCCCCGTCGCGAGGGTCAAGGCGACATCGTAAATCTCGATCACGGCGGTGACCGAGAATGTCTGCACCCCGGCGCCGGCCATCGCGGTTAGGGCGAAATACCCGAACGCCAGTATCACGGCGGGCATGGCAAGGACGTTGCGGAAGCCGATTGCGACGGGCGGGCCGGCGGGGCCGGGGGTCGGCGCTGCATGCGGCTCGACATCGAGTGTCCGGCGGAAAATCGCCAGCACCAGCGCCGCCGCGAGGCCGGTCATGCCGACCGCCGCCAACGCGACGCGCCAATCCCAGATCACCGCCAAGCCGCCGATCAGCAGCGGGGCCGCCGCATAGCCCATGGTGCCGCTGAAAGCGTGCATGCTGTAGGCCCGGCCGAGCCGCGGCTTGCCGACCTTGGCGCCGAGAATCGCGAGATCGGCCGGATGGAACACGCTGTTGCCGATCCCGGCGATAACCGCGAGCGGCAGGAAGAAGATATACGACGGCACAAATGCGGCGAGGGTGATCGTGCCGGCGAGCAGCGCCAGGCCGGCGAGCAGGATCCGGTGCGGCCCCAGTCGGTCGACGACCGCGCCGGCGAAAACCTGGCAGATACCCGAGGCGAGATAAAACGCCGTCATGACCGCGCCGAGTTCGGTGTAGCTGACATCGAATTCGTCGCGCAGCAGCGGAAACAGCGGCGGCAAGGCCAGCTGATAGAGATGGCTAAGGAAATGGGCGCTGCTGACCAGGCCGATGATCGTCGTGTCGCGCCGGAGTGCGGAAGGAACAGCCGTCATGGCGACTAATTTAACCGGGCGCGCCGGGGATTGCAGGCATAAAGTTTCCGCAACGTCAGGTGTCCATCACGAAGCGGCACTACTCGAAAAGGAAAGGGCCGGCATCGGGCGGCCGGAACATGAAAATGCCGCCGATTTCCGGCGGCGCGATAACGGCGATGCGGTCCCGCCCGGCATCTATCGGCACAACGGCGGCGCGCGCCAGATGATCGCGGGCGGCGGC
>JACQAF010000220.1 GCA_016195145.1 Rhodospirillales bacterium | reverse complement strand
GCCGGGAAGCTGGCCGCCCTCGCCGGGCTTGGCCCCCTGCGCGACCTTGATCTCCAGCTCGCGGCAATTATTGAGGTATTCGGCCGTGACGCCGAAGCGCCCCGAGGCGACCTGCTTGATCGCCGACGAGGCGTTGTCGCCGTTGGCGCGCGGCCGGTAGCGGGCCGGATCCTCGCCGCCCTCGCCCGAATCCGACTTGGCGCCGATGCGGTTCATGGCGATGGTCAGCGTCTCGTGCGCCTCGGGGCTGAGCGCGCCGAGCGAGATGCCGGGGGCGACCAGCCGCTTGCGGATTTCGGTGATCGATTCGACCTCGTCGACCGGAACCGCGACGCGGCCCGGCTTGAAATCGAGCAGGTCGCGCAGCGTCACCGGCGGCAGCTTGCGCACGCCCTCGCTGAATTTCTTGAAGGTGGCGAAGGAATCGTTGGCCACCGCCGTCTGCAGCGTGTGAATCAGATCGCCTTCCCAGGCATGGGTTTCGCCCGTGCGCCGGTATTTGTAGAAGCCGCCCACCGGCAACGCGATCACGTCCTCGGCCCAGGCGCGCTTGTGCAGCGCCGCGACCTTGCGCTGGATGCCGGCGAGACCGATGCCCGAAATGCGGCTGGTCATGCCGGGGAAGAAATCGGAAATCAGCGTGCGCGACAGGCCGACCGCCTCGAAATTGTAGCCGCCGCGATACGACGAGATAACCGAGATGCCCATCTTCGACATGACCTTGAGCAGGCCGTCGTCGTTCGCCTTCTGGTAACGCTTCAGCGCCTCCTTGAGGGCGAGGCCGGGGAATAGGCCGCGGCGATGGCGGTCGGCGATCGCTTCCTGCGCCAGATAGGCGTTGACCGTGGTCGCGCCGACGCCGATCAGCACCGCGAAATAATGCACGTCGAGGCATTCGGCCGCACGTACGTTGAGCGAGGTGAAGGTACGCAGCTGCTGGCGTACGAGATGGGTGTGCACGCCCCCAGTGGCGAGGATCATCGGAATCGGCGCGCGCGTCGGACCGATATTGCGGTCGGTCAGGATGACGTGGACGCAGCCGCCGCGCACGCCGTCTTCGGCCTCGCGCTGGATGCGCCGCAACGCATCGCGCAAGGCGTTGTCGCCCGCCGTGGGATCGAAGGTGCAGTCGATCTCGACCGCCGTCGACCCCATATAGGCGCGCATCGCCTCGAACTCCTCGTTGAGGAGAACGGGCGATTCGAGCTGAAGCAGCCGGCACTGGCTTTCGTCCTCGTCGAGGATGTTGCCGAGATTGCCGAGCCGGGTGCGCAAGGTCATCACCCGCCGTTCGCGCAACGAATCGATCGGCGGGTTGGTCACCTGGCTGAAGTTCTGGCGGAAAAAGTGATGGAGGCCGCGATATTTGTCGGCGAGCACGGCGAGCGGCGTGTCGTCGCCCATCGAGCCGACGGCTTCCTTTCCGTCCTCGACCATCGGGTGGAGAATCATTTCGAGGTCTTCGAGGTTCCAGCCGACGGCGACCATGCTGCGGCGCAGCTCGTCGCGGCTGTATTCGGCGCGCGGCGCCATGTCGGCCTTGACCAGGCTATCGATCACCGTGATCTGCTTCACCCATTTGCTGAACGGGCGCGAGCCGGCCAGCTGCGCCTTGATCTCGCGATCATGGTAGAGGCGCCCGCCGACGAGATCGACGCCGATCATCTGACCGGGGCCGACGCGGCCCTTCTCGACCACCCGCGCCTCGTCGACCTTCACCATCCCGGTCTCCGAGCCGACGATCAGCAATCCGTCGCCGGTGATGACGTAGCGGCAGGGCCGAAGGCCGTTGCGATCCATGCCGGCGATCACCCACCGCCCGTCGGTGGCGGCGATCGCCGCCGGACCGTCCCACGGCTCCATCACCGAGTTGCAGTAGGAGCACATGTCCGCCTCTTCCTTCGGCATCTTGGCGTCGAAGGACCAGGCCGGCGGCATCATCATGATCTTGACCATGTGCAGCGGCCGGCCGCCGCGCACCAGCAGCTCGAACACGTTGTCCATCTGCGCCGAGTCCGATCCGGGCTGAATCACCGGCTTGACGTCCTCGATAGCGCCGCCGAACAGCTCGTGCGCCATGCGCGTCTCGTGGCTTTTCATCCAGTTGATGTTGCCGCGCAGGGTGTTGATCTCGCCGTTATGGGCGAGGATGCGGGCCGGCTGGGCGAGCCGCCAGGTCGGGAAGGTGTTGGTCGAATAACGCTGATGGTAGATGGCGAAGGACGAGACGAAGCGCTCGTCGAGCAGGTCGGGATAGAAAGCCGATAGCTGTTCGGCAAGGAACATGCCCTTGTAGATGATCGAGCGGCAGGACAGCGAGCAGATATAGAAATCGGCGATGTTTTCGGCCAGTACCTGCTTTTCGATGCGCCGGCGGATGACGTAGAGATCGAGCTCGAACTGCTCCTCCGATACGCCGCGCGCATTGGCGACCATGATCTGCTCGATCTCGGGCCGGGTGGCGTTCCCCTTTTCGCCGCATACGGCGGTGTTCACCGGCACCTGGCGCCAGCCATAGATCGTGTAGCCCATGCGCAGGATTTCAGTCTCGCTGATGCAGCGGCAGCGTTCCTGCGCCTCAAGATCGTTGCGCGGCAGAAAGACCTGACCGGCGGCGAGCTTGCCGGCGGCCGGCTTGAGGCCCTGGCGGGCGATATGCGCCTTGAAGAAATCCTGTGGAATCTCGATGTGGATGCCGGCGCCGTCGCCGGTCTTGCCATCGGCGTCGACCGCGCCGCGATGCCAGACCGCCTTGAGCGCGGCGATGCCCGCCTCGACCACGGCGCGGCGCGGCTTGCCGTCGATGGCGGCGATCAGGCCGACGCCGCAGGCATCGTGCTCTTCGGCCGGATCGTAGGCGTGGCCGGCGATCAGGCGTTTCCGGTTGGCGACGTAGTCGCGGACGAATTTTTCGCCGTCGGGCCTGATGTCGTCGCTCATGGTCGCACTCGCTTCTGGTTCGCTATTCGGGTCGTTGGCTATTCGGGCGACCCATTCCCGCAGATCGGGGAAAACGGCCGGTATTCGGTTTACTCCGCCGCGGCGGCCAGGGCTGGCGCGTATTTGCCGGCGATGTATGTATCGATCGCTTCGGCGGCGTCGCGGCCGTCGCTTACCGCCCAGACGACGAGCGAGGCGCCGCGCACGATGTCGCCGGCGGCGAACACGCCGTCGATGGCGGTCATCATCGTCCGCCAGTCGATCTTGATCGTCCCCCAGCGGGTGATGCCGAGCGCCGGCGCGCCGAACAGCCCGGGGATGTCCTCGGGATCGAAGCCGAGCGCCTTGATCACCATGTCGGCCGGCAGGTTGAATTCCGAGCCTTCGATCTTTTCGGGCACCTGGCGGCCGGAGGAATCGGCGACGCCGAGGCGCATGCGCACGGCGCGCACGGCGGTCACCACTTCGTGCTTGGCCTTCTTGCGCCCGGCCGGCTTGCCGCCGATGAACGCCTCCGGCGCCGCCAGCCAGACGAACTCGACGCCTTCTTCCTCGGCGTGATAGACCTCGCGCTGCGAGCCCGGCATGTTGGCGCGGTTGCGGCGATAGAGGCATTTCACCGATTTCGCCCCCTGGCGAACGGCGGTGCGCACGCAGTCCATTGCCGTGTCGCCGCCGCCGATGACCACGACGTTCTTGTCGCGCGCATCGAGGGTGCCGTCGTCGAACGCCGCCACCTTGTCGCCAAGGCCCTTGCGGTTGCTCGCCGTCAGATAATCCATCGCCGGAAAGATATTGGCGAGGCCGGCGCCCGGCGCCTGGATATCGCGCGCCTTGTAGACGCCGGTGGCGATCAGCACCGCGTCGTGGCGTTCGCGCAGATTGGCGAGCGTGGCGTCGCGGCCGACCTCGAAATTCGCCTGGAAGACAACGCCCCCCTGCGCGAGCAGGTCGACGCGCCGCTGCACCACCTGTTTCTCCAGCTTGAAATTGGGGATGCCATAGGTCATCAGGCCGCCGAGGCGGTCATACCGGTCGTAGACATGAACGGCGTAGCCCTTGCGCCGCAGCTGTTCGGCCGCGGCAAGCCCGGCCGGACCGCCGCCGATAATCCCGACCGAACGGTGGAGTTCGCGCCGCGGGGTCGGCGGGCGGACCCAGCCTTTTTCCCATGCCGTGTCGGTGATGTACTTCTCGACCGAACCGATGGTGACGCTCTCGAAGCCTTTCTCGATGACGCAATTGCCTTCGCACAGCCGGTCCTGGGGACAGATGCGGCCGCAAATCTCGGGGAAATTGTTGGTCGCCTGCGAAACCTCATAGGCCTCTTCGAGCCGGCCCTCGGCGGTGAGCTTCAGCCAGTCGGGGATGTTGTTATGCAGCGGGCAATGAATCTGGCAGAACGGCACGCCGCATTGCGAGCAGCGTCCGGCCTGCTCCTCGGCCCGGGCCTGTTCGAACTCGGCGTAGATTTCCTGGAAATCCTGCCGGCGCGCGGCGGGCGTCCGCTTGTCGGGCATCTGCTGCTCGACCTGCACGAAGCGCAGCATTTTTTCTGTCGTCGCCATGGACCGATCCGTCCCCGCCAGAATTCGTTGTTTTGGGCGTCGCCCCGCAGAACCGCTCGGGTTACGACCGCATGGCCCACGCGCCAGATGGCGGTCGTAGCCCTGATTGGATCAACTCATACGGGAAAAATCGGCATTTGCCGAGTACAAAATCATAATTATGACAGTATATTTTCCCTATTTTTTTAAAATATTTATACAATTTTATAAAATCGCGGTATCTGAACACCTATGATTTAAAAAATAGTTCCGTATCGGAACATATCTCTTTAAATATACCCTCGACCTCCGCCATTCTGGCAATGGCAGCAAATACCTGAACCGAATCGCGCGGCTAGACTGGGCGCTGGGCGGCGAAACGGCCGCCTTTGCGGAAGATGTCGATGTAGGTTGGGAGGATCGCCTCGACCGCCGTCGGCTGGATGCCGAGATCGGGCAGCCCGAGGTAGCCGGGGCTGACCACGTTATCGCGCTTGAGCAATTCCACCTGGTCGCGGGTCAACAGCGGCGGCATCGGTAGCCGTTCGATGACCGCCGCCTTCACGGTCGCGAGCCAGAACGGCAGGCTGACCAGCCAACGCCGCCGGCCGGTCGCGGCGAGAAGCAATTTCATCAGTTCGCGGAAGCTGTAGACCCGCGGCCCGCCGAGCTCGTAGATCTTGCCGGCTGCCGCCGGGTCGGTCAGCGTGCGCACGATCGCCTCGGCCACGTCGCAGACATAGACCGGCTGGAATTTTGTGTGCCCGCCGCCGATCAGGGGCAAGGCCGGCAGCAGCTTCGCCATCATGGCGAAGCGGTTGAAGAATCCATCTTCGGGCCCGAAGACGATCGATGGGCGGATGATCGTCGCCTTGGGAAAATGGCGATGCACGCCGCTCTCGCCCGCGGCCTTGGACCGGCCGTAGGCCGCCGGCGAGGTCGGGTCGGCAGCGATCGCCGAAACCTGGACGAAATGCACGACGCCCAACTCGGCCGCCAGCCGCGCCAGGCGCGCCGGCCCATCGGCGTGGACGGCCTGGAAGCGCTGGCTGCGGCGTTCGTACAGGATGCCAACCAGATTGATCACCGCCTCGGACCCGGCAACGGCGGCGCGGATCACCGCCTCGTCGCCGATCAGGCTTGTCTTCATCGGCACGATCTGGCCGACATCGCCCATCGGCTTGAGAAACGCCGCGGCGACCGGATCGCGCACCGCGACGCGCACCACCCAGCCCTGCGCCGCCAGCCGCCTGACGACATACCGCCCGAGGAAGCCCGAGCCGCCAAAAACCGTTACCCGTCGCCCCGTAATCGTCATACCGCACCCCTTCGTCCCGCGTGATCCCGCAGATTCGCCTTCGCCGCTGGCATCCGGCCGTTGCGGTTACAGACTTGGCCTCCGTCGGTCAAGCGCCCCCATCTTACGCCGGTTTGCTCCCGTTATGCGTTGACAATACGGCAGGTGGGCGGTAGCTAATCCGCCTCTCGCAAGCCGCACCTGACCTCGATGCCCGGGTGGCGGAATTGGTAGACGCGCTAGATTCAGGTTCTAGTGACCGAAAGGTCGTGGAAGTTCGAGTCTTCTCTCGGGCACCAAAGCTTCCCGCCGCCGCTCCGGCGGCGGGATCGTTGACAACAGACGGCGGCCTTGCGCAAGAGGGCTGCGTCGTTGCATTGCAGCCAGGAGGGGGATGATGGCGGTGGAACTCCACCAGGGCGATCTCGGCGAACGCGTGCGGTTCGGCAATGTGGTGGCGGTCGACACCGAAACCATGGGCCTCAATCCGTTTCGCGACCGCCTATGCCTGGTCCAGCTTTCCGCCGGCGATGGCGATTGCCATATCGTACGCTTCGCCCCGGGTGCCTATGACGCGCCGCGCCTCAAGGCGCTGCTCGCCGATCCCAAGGTCGCCAAACTGTTCCACTTCGCCCGCTTCGACCTGGCGACGATCAAGCGCCATCTCGGCGTGATGCCGACGCCGGTTTACTGCACCAAGATCGCCTCGCGGCTCACCCGCACCTTCACCGACCGCCACGGCCTCAAGGATCTGTGCCGCGACCTGCTGGGCGTCGAGTTGT
>JACQAF010000219.1 GCA_016195145.1 Rhodospirillales bacterium | reverse complement strand
GACCGCAAGTTTCCTCGGCGGCCTGAGCGCAACGCCGTCCGACCGGTCGCGGATCATCAATGTTCGGTTCGTCTCGACCGACCCGAAAATGTCGGCGCTCGCTGTCAATACGGTGGCCGAGACGTATATCCGTCTGCAGCTGGAGGTAAAAGGCGAGGCAACCAATCGCGCCGCCATCTGGCTGAACGAGCGGGTCAACGAACTGCGTTTGCGCGTTCTCGACTCGCAGGCCCGTCTCGAGGAGATCCGCGCCCGTTCGGGCGTCTTCCAGGTCGGCGGCGCCAGCAACATGCAGCGCGATCTTCTCGATCTCAACAACCAGTTGATGCAGGCGCGCGCCAAGCGGGCCGAATCCGATGCGCGTCATCGCCAGGTTCAGCAAATTCTCAAAGCGGGCGGCGACATCGACTCCATTGCGGCGGTGCTCGATTCCCAGCTCATCCAGCGCCTGCGCGAACAGGAAGCGGTCGTGCTGCGCAAGAGCGGCGAGTTGAAAACCCAGCTGCGCGAAAACCATCCGCGTATGCTGCTGGCAGATGCCGAACTTTCCGATCTCCGGCAGAAGATCGCCGCCGAGGTTAATCGTATCGCCCTTGGCATGGGCAGCGACCTGCAGCTCGCCAAAGTACGCGAGACCAATCTCCAGATCGAGGTCGATGCGCTCCAGAAACGCCTCGACGACCAGGCGCAGGCCGAAGCCCAGGTCCGCACGCTGGAAAGCGAGGTGAAGACCAACACCCAGCTTTACGAAACCATTCTCCAGCGCTTCAAAGAAACGAACGTGATCGACGAATCGACCCAGCAGGCCGATGCGCGCATCATCAACCGCGCGACCGTTCCCGATCAGCCGTTCTATCCGAACAAGAAGATGATGATTGTCGCCGCGCTCATCGTTTCGGCGGTGATCGGCATGGCGCTCGCCTTCATGCTCGAGTTCCTCGATGGCGGCTTCCGCAGTCTTTCCCAGCTCGAGGCGCAGACCGGCCTGCCGACCCTCGGCCTCGTGCCCATCACCGACGGCAAGAAACGCCGCAGCCGGCGTCCGCACGAAATCGCCCTCGACCGACCGAATTCAAGCTATGGCGAGGCGATCCGTTCCCTGCGCACGGGGATATTGTTGAGCAATGTCGATCAACCGCCGCGGACTGTGCTGATTACCTCGTCGGTGCCCGGCGAGGGGAAATCCTCGACTTCGCTGTCATTGGCGGCGACATCGGCGAAGTCGGGTCAACGTACGATCATCATCGATTGCGACTTGCGCCACTCGAGCCTGCATGTCTATCTCGATGCGCCGAACCAGATCGGCCTGTCCGATTTCCTTGCCGGCCAGGCGTCGCTCGAGGACGTGATCGAGATCGATCCGCGCTCGGGCGTTCACTACATCACTGCCGGCGGCCGCACCCCGAACCCGACCGATCTCCTGGCTTCGGAGGAAATGAAAAAGCTCATCCGGCGGCTCGGGCAACTCTACGACTTGGTCGTGCTCGATACGCCGCCGCTGCTTGCCGTTTCCGACGCACTGGTCTTGGTGCGCTCGGTCGACAAGGCGCTTTTCCTGGTGCGCTGGGAAAAAACGCGCCGCGAAACGGCGCTTGCCGGCATCAAGCAGATCGTCGATTCCGGCGCCGATCTTGCGGGCATCGTACTGACCCAAGTCGACACCAAACGCCATGCTCAATACGACTACTCGGATTCCGGCTATTACCATTACGGCGGCTACAAGAAATATTACGCGGAGTAAATCGCCGTTCGGCGTTGCCGATCGCCTAGCGGCGGCGCTGTTCGCGCTCGTTCTCGGGGCGAGCTTGGTCTGGATGGCGTTTCCGCGATTTACCGGCGCGCTCTACCTGATCACCTATACCGAAGTGCTCGACGATCTCGCCGCCGGCCGAAAGGTCGCGACCGATGATCTTATTGCGGCAGCCAGTGTGCGCAACGATGCGCTGGCCTGGGTCGATCAGGGGCGGGCGTGGACCGATCTCGGCGCCCTACGCCTTGCCCAGGCGCGGGACGCGGGTTTGCGCACGCCCCAGGGCCAGGCATGGCTGGCCGAGGCGGTTGCGGCGCATCGCGCCGGGCTGCTGCGCGACCCGGCGCAGCCCTACGCCTGGACGCGGCTTGCCCAGGCAACCTATATGGCCGGCGGCGATCCATCGTCGGCGATGCGCATGGCGATTGTCGCCGGATCCCGGGATTCGGCGCTGGTCCACCCACGCCTCGAATTGGCGTTATCGCTGTGGGGCCGGTTGGACGAGCCGACGCGGGGTATGGTACGGCAGCAGATCGTCCTGGCGGCGCGCTACGATGCGGTCCGGCTTGCCCAGCTGACGCGCCGGCAATTCGCCCTTGCTTATGTGCTCGACGCCCTGTCTGGCGCCCCCGAACTGCGTCGGCGCGTCGAGGAAGCCTATCGCCGGCTATAGACGGACGCTTTGGTCCGCCTGGTCCTTTTTCGGATCGACACTGTTCCGCCTGTCATGCACCCATGACTGGGCGACCGCGACCGCGGTCAGCATGACATAAGTGGCCGCGACAGCCGGTATTTGCAGGCTGAAATCGAACGCCGTATGCGTACCGACCAGCGCCGTCGCGGCAAGGCCGGCGCAGGGATAAATGGCGTCGCGACGCCGTCTGATGACGCCAATCAGCGCCCGATAAACGAGCCACCCTCCCACACCCAATAACGCGGCGAGCGCGGGCAAGCCGCCTTCGAGCGCGAGCTCGAGATAGGTCGAATG
>JACQAF010000235.1 GCA_016195145.1 Rhodospirillales bacterium | reverse complement strand
GGAAGAACAGCGACGTGCAGTGTTCCCTGAGATTGCCCGGGGCGAACCCGATGAAGTCGACACGGCCGAACCCCGCCTCGCGGAACGTCCGCACGATGTAGTAGTCGCCGGGTCGGTCGCCGAACAGGCGGTAGAGATGCCGCGCGGACCGCGTTGCCTGGCTGGTGCCGATGCCGAGGCAATTATATACTTGAGAACGGAGAGGCGGCCCGCCTTCAGCGGTCAAACAACGCGCGGAAATCGATGGTCAGCTTCACGTCCCGATGACAGCCAAGAGCGTTCCAAAAATCCGTCTCGAACGCGGAAAACACATCGCTCAGTTCATCGATCCCGCGAACCGAATAACGCGGAAACCCCGTACGGCCCCGAGGGATAGATCCGATGATATCCTGCGGGACAGATTGGTCGTAACCAGTGACGCCGATACCGGCGCAGGAAGCAACCGATGTTGCATCGAAAGCAAATTCGACCTCCGGTGCGCCTGCGGCCCTGCGGAACTTTTCCACCGCGTAAAGCGAGTTACCTGCCAAGGTCATTACCCAGCCCGGAAAGATCGCATCCCCGTCATTCAAAATCCATATCGCACCAAATTCAATCAAGCCGTCAGAATGAACTTCCATTCGATAACGTCCGTGCCCCGTTTCTATTTCGGCCCGGGCCCCCCGCAGAATGGGTTTCCAATATAGACCGGACGGCATCGCAGGGAGGCCCACCGTCCCCCCGGTATTAAAGTGCGCGACGAACTGCTTAACCGACGGCAGGAAGCTCTGCTCGTTGTATACGCGGCCGACCGAGAGGGGCGCCAACGGGACCAGCGTGAACACAACTCCGGCTTTTCTATTGCTTCGCGTGATTTCATGCCCGGCGGGTAGCGGCATACCGGACAATTCCTCCTCAAACGCCGCGCGCCGACCGGACAGCCGGGTCTCGATCCTTTCCAAGCCGCGTTGAATGTTCAGCGTCAGGTCCTGAATTTCGCGCATTCCCATAGGCTCCGATCGGTCGGTCCGGCGGGTATAGCACTCCTTCGTCGCGTTGTGCCGGTGCGGCGCCATCCGGGACGCCGGAACCCGAATGACAACGACCCCCGAACCGTCGTCGTGCAGCCGAACCCCTTCGCATTCCAGCACCGGTATCTTGGGATCGACGCAGGTATCGCATTGCTGGCGCAGCCGCTCCGCAAGCTCCGCACAACGAGGAATCGGGTTGACGGTTGCCGCGCGGGCTGGTTTGTCGCCCGATTCGCCGATGCCGATGACCAGCGTTCCGCCGTCAGCATTGGCGAACGCTATCACTTCCTCGAGAATCCGGTTCCGCGCGAATTCGCCGATTTGCGATGCCCCAGAGTGCCAACCGTCGTCATTTCCGCCTTTGGCCGGCAGCGAGCGCTTGAACTCCACATGGAGCCCCTCCTGAACCTCCCCGGCGACGATCGCTTCGATGTCGGCGGCGGTCAGGTCGCGGATCCGTTTTCTGAACATGGCCGGCGGCATCGCCTACATGCGGTTTCTGTCACGTTCCCTTAAATCCGCAACGACGTCAATGTTTCTCCGGTAATTCGGGGCGATTCACTTAGCGTATTTCTAGCGTTCGCTATTCGGTCACCTCGGGATCGCGGGCGGGCGCGGGTTGGCGAAGAGGAAGCAGCGGCCGCGAAAGAAGACCGACGTGCAGTGCTCGCGCAGATTGCCCGGGGCGAACCCGATGAAGTCGACACGGCCGAATCCCGCCTCGCGGAACGTCCGCACGATGTAGTAGTCGCCGGGCCGGTCGCCCCACTCCCCTTCTGAATTGTCGAGGATGATGCAGCCGCCGGCCTTCAGCAAATCGATCGACAGGTCGGCGGCGCGCTGCCGGCGCAGGCCGTCGATCACGATGATGTCGAAGCGCCGGCTGGCTATCTCGGCCGGCAGCGCCGGAATTTCCGGCGGCGACAGGACGACCTGCAGATTCGCGGGCGCGCCGCGGCGCACTGTCGCGCACCAGACCGGATCGCTCTCGATCGAAAACACCCGGCCGGCATGGGCTGACCACCACAGGCTCGACTGCCCCGCGCCGAATTCCAACACATGCCTTCCGGTGAAGCTCTGGTTGCGCAGGAAATCGATGGCGGGATAGGTGTACCACGGCAAGGCTTCGCCCCGCGCGGTCACCGCGCGCTGCTGCAGCGCGCTCCGTGCGTGACCCTTGGCGAGGCTGAAACGGACTGGCGTGAGCAGCAGGATGCCGAGCCGCCGGCATAAATCAAACAACCCGGCCGGCAGAAGTCGACGAGAGACCGAGGCCAGCCGCAGAAATCCACTCATCGTCCGTCTCATGAATTGCAAGTTATGGAACCGTTCGGGCGTGCATCGTCGGACGGCGGGGTGCCGCGCGCGACAGGAAGAAGGCGGAAAATTTCCGATGAAGTCAGCCAGCGGCGCGCTCGATGTCGGTCAGCATCGATGGATCGACCCCCTGCAGGCGCTCGAACTCGGCGCGGCTGGCCATCGCCCACGTGCGGGCCACAATCCCGCGGTTTCGGGCGCTGTAACGCCCGCGCCCCCCGCCTTTTTTGTCGGCGGGGAGACTGCTATATTAGTGTGTATGAGTTGACACCGGACTAAAAGTGTGTATAAATACACACATGAACAGCCGGGATGTCATCAGAGCCTTGGAAGCGGACGGATGGCATCTTGCCCGGACGAAGGGTAGCCATCACCAGTTCCGGCACCCATCGAAGCCGGGGCTGGTCACCGTCCCGCACCCGAAGAAGGACCTGCCGGCCGGCACCCTACGCAGTATTGAGCGTCAGGCCGGCCTGAATCTCCGAAACAGATAGAGAGAGTGCCATGAACCACTACATCGCCCTCATCCACAAGGAGCCGGACAGCGATTTCGGCGTCTCGTTCCCCGATTTTCCGGGCTGCGTGAGCGCGGGCTCGACGCTGGACGAGGCCATGACCATGGCCGCCGAGGCGCTGGAGCTTCATGTCGAGGGGCTTCTCGCCCTCGGCGAGGCGATCCCCGAACCGTCGACCGTCGACGCGGTGATGGCCGATCCGGCGAACCGCGACGGCGTCGCCGCCCTCGTGCCGGTCCCGCAGGCGCGGGCCAAGGCCGTGCGCGTCAACATCACGCTGCCCGAGGATGTGCTGCGCGAGATAGACGCGAAGGCGGAGCGCGAGGGCTATTCGCGGTCCGGCTTCATCGCCTGGGCCTCGCGCAAGGCGATCGGCGACGCGGCGTGAAGTCTGTCTCCACGACCATCCTCGTTGCCGTCGTCACCCTATTTCCATGGCAGATCGCCAGCGCAGCGGAATGCCAGGCCGTCGTCGATGTTTGTTTTCGACCAGGCCGGGAATCCTGTGCTGACCGGATCGCGGCGATGATTGACGGTGCACGACAGACGATCCGGCTGCAGGCTTATGGTTTCACGTCGAAGGAGATTGCGGCTTCTATCGTGAAAGCGCGCAAGCGCGGCATCGAGGTGCGTGCAATTCTGGACAAGAGCAATCGGAGCGACAAATACAGCGTGGCCGACTTTCTCGGCCGCGCAGGCGCCGAGGTGCGTATCGACGATAGCGTCACCATTGCGCACAACAAGATTATCGTAATCGATGGCAATATGGTGGTCGGTGGCAGCTATAATTTTACTTCTTCAGCCGAGAAACGGAATGCCGAGAACGTCACATTTATCCGTTCAAGCTGCGTCGCCGAACGCTACTTAGATAATTTCGAGGTGAGATGGCGAGTAGCGGCACCATATAACGCACTAAATATCAAACCCTGATTGCTAACGTAATTCTCGACTCTCAGATCTTATAAGCCACCTCTTGATATTAATACCGTCAACAAGCGTCGCCCAATTGTGAGTGGGATCAATGTTGAAATACCCGTCATCAGTCGCTTTAAACACTTTTATTGCCCGATCAATCTGATCGGGGTGTTTCGAGGAAATGAAGCTTAAATCTTTGTCGATGCCAAGTGGCATGTATTTCGCAAGTTTGAGTTCGACTCCAAAATTTTCTAGTTGTGCAAATGATGTTGCACCTTTGTCCAGCCGATTCATACCACCAATAAATGCAAGATTCTTCTCCTCGATCGGCAGTGCCACTGTTCTATCGGTCAACTTTTTAACACGTCCGCTTTCGGCATCGACGATAAATATCGACCTAGTCCATCCCGAGGAAGTCTCTATCGGATCAGTTACCAGAATGGCCGTCGCAAATGGCCCATACACGGCCTCGTGGGCAACTCGGAGCCTGAATTCAGGAATCGAACTCACCATACCGTCTATGCGACGAGTCACATTTTTGAGTTCGACGTCAATTTGAATCTGACGACTGTTGGTGTTCCACACCAACGCAAATGTGCCTGTAAGTATAGCTACTATGACAGCCGAGGTAACTGTCACAATAATTTTTCCTGCTGTGGAATTGATAAAATCAAACATGGGTCGCACCCACGCCCTCATCCGCGAGCGGCCGAAATCTACAGTACCTGTGGTTGCGACAATCATGGCTTTTTCCTGTGTCTAATACAATATCGACAGACGCTGAAGTTTTAGTAAAACTAAGAGGGTGGTGCACAGTTGTCGCCAGAAACGTCATAACCGTATGATTTTCTGACAATCTTTTTACCTAAATCCATAACGATGCATCCTAAGAGGGTGTCATCTACCAGAGTAGCCCTTATCTCACCTCATATAACCCCTGCTCCGCCGCCCTGCGCCTTACAAGCCCGGCGAGCTTCCTCCCGCCGGCATAGACCCAGCGCATAAACTCTTCCGCCGCGCGCGGATCGCCGCGCCGGATGCGCGCCCGTAGGGTCGACGACCTGAACGCGCCCGCGCCGAGGTTAAACACGAAATCGGTCAGCGCGACGCGCTGATCGTCGGTGAGCGGTACCGGGACCAGCCGCCGCACGGCTGCTTCGGCCGAGGCGATGTCGCGCGCGAGCATTGCCAGGGCCGTCGCTTCGTCGATCGCCGGGGTGTCGGCCATGACCGGCGCGCCGCGCGCGTTGCGGATCGCGCCGTAGCCGATCGTCCAGTATCCGGCAGGATCGAGATAGGGCCGCAAGCGCAAGCCCTCGAACTGCGCCGCCAGCTCGGCCGCCGTCATTGCGCCGCCAGCCGCCGCGCGTGCATCCCGCCCCGGTAGCCGAACAGGTAGCCGACGACCGCCTGGATGAACTCGCCCACCAGCCCCTTGAACATGACATCCACGATATCGGCTGACGGGATCATCCCGATCCACCACGCGGACAGAACGGCGGCAACGTAGATGGTGACCGTCAGCGTGAGGATCGCCAGCGCGACGGTAACTGCAGCCGGGCGCAGGCTCGCGTTCCACGCATCGACCCACCGAATGCCGACCGGCTCCTGCGCCTTGTAGATCGCGCGCATCTGTTCGGCGAAGGCGGACAGTTCGGAACGCATCACTTCGGCATCGGCCGCGAACCGCGCTTCTTCGAGCCGTTGCTGGCCGAGGCGTATCTGGATGTCCGCCTGCTTTTCCATCAGCGCCAATTCGTGCTGGCGCTCGCGTTCGCGCTCCGCCGCTTCCTGCCGCCGGCGGAACCAGCCGATGATGTCGGGCAGGAGGGCGTTCAGAAGTCCGAACAACCCGCCGCCCAGCGCCGTAACAATGCCCATCAGTCCTCCCTTTCGGCGCGCCCGCCGCACAAGAAGATCAATCCGCCGGCGCATGTCGACGTCGGCGGCCCCGTGATCCTGACCGGCGCGGCCTAGGGCCGAACCGGCCCGGACGCATATCTATTGCCCGCGGCTGATCTGCCGCTCAATCCGCTCTAGGATCGCTTCAAGCCGCGCCAGGCGTTCGGGAAGTGTGATCACCTGTGCGGCCAGCCCCTTTTGCTGACCCTCGATGTTGCTCACCCGGTTTTCGAGCTGGCCGTAGAGAACGCCAAAGCCGAGAAGCTGCACGACCAGCACGACGATGATCGAGACATTGACTCGCCTGTCGATGTGCCAGCTTTCGTTCCGTTCGCCCATGTCGCGCGACTCCGATGGTTGACTGCGTAATCCACGCTCCAGACATTGACGATCTCAAGCGACGCTCCGCGCCTCATCGCTAAGTGTTTGATTGTCGCTCATGCCTTTTTCTCCAGTACGGGAGCGGCGTCAACCGGCACCCAGTCGGTGCCGGTCGCCACCAGACAGGACATTCCATTCGGCAACGTCATCGCCACGGTCCAGCTGGACCCGTCGCCGTTGGCGAAAAACTCGAGCAGGCCGCCGCCGCCCGAAACCCCTTGCGCGCGCAGCCTCTCACCGTACTGAACCGCGAGCGCAGCGATCAGATCGCCGCGCGGTAGACACGGAACCTGCGCTACTGCCGGGCGCGCCGCCGCGATGCACGCCGCCACCATCGCGGCCGCGAACGCCGTTCGCGTTATCGGACGAATCAAGCATTGAAGTGAAATTCGGCGCCCCAGCTTCGTTGTCGCTTCCATCGATGTCGCTCCCGCGAATAGAAAGCCGAAAGGCGGGCCTCAAGGCTGGATCGGGCCTAGGCGCGTGCCGGTCGCCAGCCAGGTCACGTTCGCGTTGCCGACGACCGCGGCCCCGGCATTTCCTCCCGATATATTATTGCCGTCCTGTGACGCCTGACCGGGCTGTCCGAGATCGCCGCCATTCCCGCTCGGCCCCGATGCGGAACCGCCGACAGTTAGCGTCGCGCCGTTCCCGCCGGCGATCCGCCCTGCCCCGCCGCCGCCGCCGCCGCCCACGCTGACCGCCCCGCCGCCGCCGCCGCCGCCGCCGCCGACCGTTCCTTGGTTATCAATAACAAGCGCGGCCTGTGCCTTAAGAGCCGGCCCTCCGGAACCGCCGCCGCCGCCGCCGGGCGCGGCTCCGCCGCCGCCGCCGCGGCCGACGACATAGACACCTGGCAGAATCGTCAGCTTGAGATTGGAACCGGCCGGAAAGATTCCCGTGTCGAATGCCGTTGTCGATGTCGATGTCGATCCGATCACTATTCCGGAATTGATTTGGCAGTCGACATCGCACGGTGAAGTGTCGACGTAACCAAGAGCGTTTACGGCGCTGCGTAGATTGTAGTTGTTCATGTCAACGGCAATGACGATTACAAATCTCTTGCGGCCGTTCAGGCTCGTCAGCTGCGCCCCGGCGAACAGCATCAGCGCAGCCGCGCTTTCGCGGTCAAACGCAACAGCCGGCCGGCGGCCGTGCTGCCGACCTGCATGACGTGAAAATCCAGCCGGTCGCCAGCCGAGCAGTCGGCGGCTGCAGGATTGATCTGTCCGGGTGTCGCCGCGCTCGCGCCGGCGGCGAACTGCGGCAGGGCCGAGTAGACGGTCGTTCCGTTCTTCCGAATGTCGACAATCAGCGGCTGCCCGGTTGCCACAACGCCAAGATAGCCAGCCTCTCCCTCAAGCGTGATATTGCGGGCGAGGACCACCGAGCCCCAGAGACGATTCTGGATATCTTCCCCCGCCCCGTCCGCACCGAATCCGGCGATAAACGGAATGTCGTAGGTTCCGATCAGCAGCCGCAGCGCCTGCAGCACCTGGCCGTGGTTGTTAACGTCAAGGGGGACGCCCGATGCCTCAACGGCGCGCGCTAGTTCCTCCTGTATTGCGTTGAAAAAATTCGCATCGAGCCCCGTCGCCGGCGTGCCGCTCGACGGATTGCCGTCGCGGAAGCCGTGCTTGCCAGAGCCGAACAGGTCCGGCGCTTTGGTCGTCGTATCGATCCGGTGCATCCCGGTTTCTCCCCAGCAGAAGCGATCAGGTCTGTGCCGGCGCGGCGGGCGCTTCGATGATCTTTACCGACGGCGCGGCCGCGATGTCGTCGACGATCTCAAGGAAGGCCGCATCGGCGAAGCGGAATGAAAAGGTCCGCGCATAGGCGTTGAGCTGCGTCCACATTTCCTCCTCGAGGAGAATGTGGTCCGCGCCGGCGGCGACCGCGGCATCGACCGCCTCGATGATGCGGACCGCCTTGCGCAGCGGATCGACGGTCAGCCCCTGCCCGCCCGGTGGCGTCTGGGAGATCGCCTTGACGATGTCCGACCACTCGATGGTCAGTTCCTTTTCGCCAACGAGGATGGTTCGCTTCTTGAGCGGAATCTTGCGCGCCATGGATGTAGCTCCGTTTTTTTTTCAGAGGACGGCCTTGATCGTGCCGTCGGCTTCTCGATACAGGCCATTGGTCGGTAGGCCGGCCGAACTCGTCGCCAGGCCGTCGATAACGATTGTCTGGCTTGAGGCCGGCCGGATCACGACGTGCCCCGCACTGGATTCGATGACCGCGTTCTGCTTCGTCGCGTCGGGATCGTTATTTTTGCCGCCCCGGATCGTGATCCAGCGATTGGCTCCGGCGAAGCGGTCGACCTGCAGGCTGTGCTCTCCTTCGGCGCCGCCGAATACCCACTTGTCGCCGCTGAACGAACCGAGTCGGACCCGATTTGCTCCGTTCTTCTGCGCGAAGATGAGGGTGTTGGCGCCGTTCGACGCGCCGATATCGAACTCATGGCCGAATTCGTTGGATACCCGGAGCGCGCCGTGCATGATGATGTCGCTCGTCGGAATCAGTTTGGCCCATATATTGAGACCGTCCCCGGCCTTGACCTCGTTGCCGGCGATCAGCGCGCCGGCGGCGAGGAGATCGTTGACGACCTTGATGCGGCCGGGCTGATCGAAGCCGAGAATGACGCTCACGGCATTCTCGCCGCCCGCCCCCCATGACATCAACCCGTCGCCGCGCAACGTGAAGCGCGGGAACTGGTCCCCGGTCGCATATAGCGACCGCAGGATATTTGTCTGGAGGCCGAGGAACTCGACCGAGAAGAGCGGTTCGCTGTCCGGCACCGGACCGACAAGCTTGATCATGCCGGCGTTCGTCAAACCCGTGCCGGCGACGTTATCACCGGCAAAGTTCATGAACCAGCGCGGTGCAACGCCGCCGCGAATCTCCAGCATCGTCGTCATATCGTTGCGGTGCAAAGATAGAACGCGGTCGCGCGCGGTCGCGCCGGCGCGTTGTACGATCTCGACGCCCTGTGCGATGGTCGCGTTCGGATCGCCGTCATCCGCCCGCGCCAGCAGGGATACCCGCCCGCCGGCCGTCGCCGGCGCGGATATGCTGAGCGTCGCGCTACGGCCGTTATATGATCCGTCCATTCCGAAAACCCGACCGGCCGTGAACGGGCTTTGCATCGTGACCATGCCTGCCGGCGCCTCGATATCGAGATTGACCTCCCAGTTGTCCTTGAAAAAGTATTCAAATACCCACGAGAACATCGGCGCGGCCGGATTGTCCCAGCGGCGGTTGAACGAAAAGATCATGCCGTTGTCAGGCTGAACGAGACCGCTCGGTCCTAACTCCCCCGGATGATGGGTCGTGCCGACGCGCAGTTGCGGCACCGGGAATCCGACATTCGGATCGGCGAACGGCTTGATGACGATATGTCGGGGTTCGTTCCAGTTGCCTTCCTGGCCGAGATAGAGATCGTTATCCGCGCGCAGCAACCTGTACCCGCCGCTGCGCTGCCCGTCGAAGACGCGAAGCGTCTTGCTGGTTTCGTCGTATCCGATCTCGCCGAGAATGCCGAGAGCGGCGTCGAGCTCAGTCGAGTTTCCCTTGCGCACCGATACTGCCCTGCTCATGCGAAGCGCCCCCAATCCTCGATTGTGTCGGGCGGTTCCGAGAACCGGCCCCAATCGTCCGTCGACTCCGCAGCCGCGACGAACCGACCCCAGTCTTCGTCCGCCGTCGGCGCATAAGCGAAAATCACCACGCTATGGGCGGGCTTCAGCCGGCGGATCGTGCATTCCAGCGCTTGGTTTCCCCATGACCGCAGGGGCTCGTTGCACGCCGAATTGCAGTCCATCTGGTAGATGCGTACCGCCGGCGCATTGACCTGCCATCCGTATCTCCAGTAATCCGGACGGCAGGGCTGATCGCAGGCGCTGTTGGCCGTGAACGGGCGAAACTCCGTGATCGTAATTTCGAACCCGAGGACGGCGGCAACGTCGATGTAGTACTGACGGCTCTGCCCGCCGCGGGCGGTCAGCTTCTGGATCAGCCGGTTGCGACGTTCGGAGAGCGTCGCCGCCTGTCCGGCGCACGGATCGGGCAGCCCGGCGACGCGTTCCCAATCCGTCAGCATCTCGAGGGCCGCGCCCGGATGGCTCTCGATATCGAGTAGGTCGCCCATTCGACGGCCCGTCCGGGAAAATTCCTCGGCGATGGATCGCCAGAATCCGGTCAGGGTCGCATCGGGATCGCGCGGCCATGCCCAGCCGCGCGGCAGCAGGTCTTGTGCGACGCGCAGATAGTCGTCGCCGGCGGCGTTAAGCGTACTCATGGGCAGCTCACAGATAGGTCACGGAGCCAAGAGTTATGATCTCGCCGATTTCGGGAAAAACATCCGTGTCGGGAATCTGGATCGCATGATGGGACTCGCCTGCGGCGACGCTGACCGCCTCCCAGATGCGCGACCGGTAGATCGGATCGCCGGGGGCAGCGTCACGTCGCAGCATGTCGCGCAACTCAGCCTCCACTTGCGCCCGCACTTCGGGCGTGTTCGGCGTCAGCCCGGCAATCGAGATCGCCAGAGGCCGCGGCACCGGAGCCGCGACGAACAGGCGGGCGGTCACCGGGCGCAGGACCGAAAGATGGTTGAACACCGCAAGCAGGTCGCCGGAATACCCCGGATCGCCGCTCCCCTGCGGGACACCGTTCTGGGCGGCGTTGACGATGTCCATCATGAATCTCACCGTAACCGTGCCCAGACCCATCTCGCCGGGATAGGCCCAGGCCCGCGTGACGCCGGGCACTTGCAGGGCCCACTCGACGTAATCGGTCTGATTGCCGCCATGCGGCGGCGTCTGTATGCGCAGGAGAAGACGGCTGAGCATGTCTTCGTCCCCCTCGATATCGGCCCCGCCGGTCAGCCCCGGCGCGGACACGGTCGCGACGCCCGCAACCCCGGGCTGAGCCGATACGAGGCGAAGCGCAACGCCGCCGTCTTGAATCCCGGCACGCCCCGGAATAGCCGCCTCGACGTGCAGGCCCATCGGGCCGGCGGCGATAGTTCCACCCTCTGTCGTTCTGTACTGCTGGCCGTCCCCGGACTGGACGACCGTCCCCGTTCCGATAATCGCCCCCGGCGTGCCGGTGAAGCTGGCGACGCCAGTGGCCGGCGAGGCCGGCTTGCGCCGGACGCCGAATATGTTTCCCCAGCGTTCGAGATAGTCCCCCTCGGCGGTGTCGGGAATGACCTGCCGGGCGATCCAGTCGAGATAGTTCAGATGCATGTGCGACAAGGCCGCGAGGACCTCTGCCGTAACGCGCAGATTGTTCACGCGCAGCCGGGCGTCCGCTCCCGGAAGGCGCGCGTCGAACTCGGCCTGCGTCCGCTCCCGCAAATCTTTCAATGGCGGCCGAGAGAACGGCATCAGGCGGCAACCTCACGCCACGCGGCGTCGAAGCGCCGCTCGTACCGGTCGCCGTCGCGGCGGTAAACGACGACCGTCAGGCCGAGAACGCCAGCGGCGATCCACTCGCCCCGAACCTCGACCCGGCGCGCGACCTTGTCGGAGACCAGCCAGCTGAGCGCTTCGCGGGCGTATTCCTCGGCCCGCTGGCGGGTCGCTTCCGTCTGCTTTTCGCGCGAGAGCAACCAAAGCCGAGACCCTATCTGGCCGGCCTCCGTTCCCGAATCGCCCCACCAGCCGCGCCTGTCGCCGTCGTCCGACGGCAGCCGATCGTCATCGCGCGCCCAGCGGTCGGTGAACAGCGAGACGATGATCGCTGTCTCGAGATCGGCGGTCGGGTCGAGTGCCGCGGACGACATGACCCAATCGCCGGCCAGGCTCCGCGCATTCCAGATATGACGGATGCCGCTCATGACGTGCGCGGCGGTGAGACGTTGTTGACGACGGGCGGGGCGAACACGGCCCCCTGCTGCCAGGTCTCGATCTGCCACGTCGTGCCGGCCTCGTGACGAATCTCCTGCGCATAGCCGTGCACGTCCCAGCGGTAACGGACGCCAGCGTAAAGAGTCAATTCATCGGTCGCCTCGATCACGACACGCGGCGCCTTGATGTGTAGAGTGCCGTCCTCCATCATGTGGATGAATTTCCCGAGATGGTCATACAGGGCGACTTCGCCGGGATTGAGGTTCCGCGGCCGGTAACGCCGGTCGTCGACAACCAACACGACCGCATGGTCCCGCTGGCCGCCGATACATCCGGCAAACGCCTCGGCCCCAGGGATCGGGTGACTTGTCAGGCCGTAGGGTTGCGGGTGTTCGACATTGTCCTTGGTTTCGTCCGCCAGCATGCTGATCTGCAGTGCCTGCATCTTGGTCTGATCGTTGACGCCAGTAACGACCGCGCGCGTCAACATCATGGCGATCCTGCGGGTCAGGCCCAGGACTGTCGCGCGGATATCGGTCATCGATGCAGATCCGCTTCGTCGACCGTCGGACGCGGAGGCCGCGCCGCCCTAACATCGCGCCAGATCGTGTCGGCGCGACGAAAATCTTCAGGATTCGGGGAAAAAGCCTCAGCCGGAGCGACCGACAGTTCCGTGCGCGCGCCGTTGTTGTCCAGCCGGTAAGTCACTTCGCCAACCAGAAGCTCCGCATCTATCTGCAGCCACTGCGCGTTGATTCTCACGATCTCATTCGGCGTCCAGAGCCGCCCGTCCGGCTGGTTCCAGCCCTGCACTGTAATGCGGGCGGACGTTGCCTTGCCGCCGCGACGCAGGACCTCCCATTCGGCCCGCTTCTCCGCGCGCGACAGATCCGCCATACCTTCGGCGACGACGACCTTCGGGCGGAAACGCGCCACGGCGGGATCGGCGCGCTCGGCCTGAATCTGCGACGCGTCCTCGCCGAACAGGTCGTCTGTCCCCGCCGACTGCCCCTTGACGACGACATGGGAGAAGCGTTCCGCCCAATCGAGAGAGCCGGATGCGGCGACGATATTCACGCCTTGGTGCAGCGCCCCCGAGGCGCGCTTTCGGCCGGCACGGGTGAGAATCAGCGCGCCGGCCGGCGTATCGCTCGCCAGCAGGGCGCGCATCCGGCAAACGCGCTCGATGATCTCGAAACAGCTCTCGCCCTGCTGCAGCTGGATGTCCGGGATCGGCTCGCCGACCGGCGCGGCGACTTCGACCCGGATGCCAAACGGCCGCGCGAGCGTTTCGGCGATTTGCAGCACCGTCTGCCCGGCGAACTGCCCGCCCCTGAGCGCGACCGAACAGTCGACGAGATCGCAGGTCCGCGACCGCCCGCGGACGCGCAGGCGATGTGTCGTCCCGTCGAAGGTCGGCTCGAACGCGTCAACGTATCCGGTTATCGCCAACTCGCGATGCAGCAGAACCTGGCACCGCAGGCCCGGCAGGATTGGCCACGGCGTCTCGCGCGCCGGCCAGCGTTCGGTCACTTCCAAATCGAAGTCGCCGGCGGCGCGCTCGATACCGCGCGTCACGCGCACTCCAAGCCAGCCTTCATAACGCCGGTCGTCGATAATCAGCGTCAGCATCAGTTCTCTACTCCGCCAATGCCTCGCCGCGCGCCGGCATGAATGCCGGATGCGGCGGACGATTACGCCGCTCAAGATCGGCGCTACGATTGGCGTCGCCGTAAAGCCGGTGAGCCAGTGTCAGCGACGGCATGCTCCGCGGCGTATCGTAGGGAACAACAGGCGACAGGCGCGACGACCTCACGGAGATATCGTTGACCGTTGCGGTTCGCAGCTTGGTCAACGAGTCATAGCTGTCGTCGTCGCCGGCGTCGCCGGCGTCGAGAATGGCGCGGTCAAGGTCCTCGCGCGCCCGGTCGCGGAATGCAAGCCCCTCCTGATTCGAGGCGA
>JACQAF010000234.1 GCA_016195145.1 Rhodospirillales bacterium | reverse complement strand
TGCTCGAACTGGCTGGTGACGCAGGCATCCATCGTCCAGTGACCGGAATTATGCGGCCGCGGCGCGATCTCGTTGACCAGCACCTGTCCGTCGCGGGCGACGAACATCTCGACGCAGACCAGACCGACCAGCTCCAGCTTGTCGGCGATGTGGCTGGCGATCGCCTCGGCCTTCATCGCGATTTGCGGCTTTATCCGCGCCGGGGCGATGGTCAGGTCGAGGATGTGGTTCTTGTGCTGGTTCTCGACCGGGATATAGCTCGCATGGCTGCCATCGGCCGCGCGGGCCGCGATCACCGAAATCTCGCAGGCGAAATCGACGAAGGATTCGAGAATGCCTTGTGCGGCACCCATCGCCGCCCACGCCTCGGCCGGATCGGTGTCGTTGCGGATCGCCACCTGGCCCTTGCCGTCGTAACCGAGGCGCGCTGTCTTGAGCACCGAGGGCCGGCCGAGATCGCGCATCGCGCGGTCGAGTCCGGCGGCGTCGTTGACCTCGCGGTATTTCGCCGTGGCGACGCCGACCGAGTTGAGAAAATCCTTCTCGCGCAACCGGTCCTGGGCGATACGCAGGACATGCGGGCCGGGGCGCACCGGCACGCGCTCGGCCAGCGCCGCCGGTCCCTCGGCCGGGATGTTCTCGAACTCATAAGTGGCGACGTCGATCTCGCGCGCAAACGCGGCAAGGGCGGCGACATCGGTGAACTCGGCGACCGTCGCTTTCGCCGCCACCTGGGCCGCCGGCGAATCGGGTTGGGGGTCGAAGATATGGCAGCGATAGCCGAGCCGGGCGGCGGCGAGCGCGGTCATCCGCCCGAGCTGCCCGCCGCCGAGAATACCGATCGTTGCGCCGGGCGCGATAACGGTCACCGCTTGCCGCTCCGCCCCGGTTTTTTCTTCGTCCGGCGGGCCGGTTTTTTCGCCGGCGTATCGACGGGCCGGCGACCGACCGCCGCGGTCTGCCGGGCCCGCCAAGCGTCAAGCGCCGCCGCCACCTTGGCGTCGGACAGCGCCAGCACGGCTGCGGCGAGCAGGGCGGCGTTGACCGCCCCGGCCTTGCCGATGGCGAGCGTGCCGACCGGAATCCCGGCCGGCATCTGGGCGATCGACAGCAAACTGTCGAGCCCCTTGAGGGTGCGGCTTTCGACCGGTACGCCGAACACTGGCAGCGGCGTCATCGCGGCCGTCATGCCGGGCAGATGCGCTGCCCCGCCGGCGCCGGCGATGATCGCCTTGAGGCCGCGTTTGCGGGCCGACTCGGCATAGGCACAAAGCCGGGCCGGCGTGCGATGGGCGGAAACGATTCGCTTCTCGGCGCGCACGCCGAGCGCAGCCAGCGTCTCGGCGGCGTGACGCATCGTGTCCCAGTCAGACTGGCTGCCCATGATAATCCCGACCGCAGGGCCCTGTTTGCCCATGATTCCCTTCCATGTCAGGGGGTTAAGGCAGGAAAGCCCGGCATTATACGGACCCCGTCGGGCGGCGCAATGATTTGCGGGAGTATGCGCCTCCGCCGGCCGGCCGACGCCAAAGGCGTACCCTTGTTAGGCCTTTTTCAGCAATAGTTCGTAAACCATCGCTATACTATGTTGACCAGCGTCGAGGATCCGACGGGCCGTGGCTGGCTGCGATACCGACTTCGGCAGCCAGGGCCGCAACAGAGAGGATCGCAGACGGCATGAAGATTGGTGATTCTAATCGGATCGGCGGACCAGGCCGGCCCCAGTCGGTCGCGCGCAAAGGCGCAATCGGAACCGATGCGGGCGCGCGGCCGGCCCCCGTCGGCGACGTCTCCAGCGTCATGGAAATCCCGGAGGCCGAGTTCACGCCCAAGGTTCGCGCCGCGATCATGGCGCTGATGGCCGAGGTCGAGAAGCTGCGCCGGGAATTGCAGCAGAACCAGTCGCGCATCGCGTATCTGGAAGACCTCGCCGACCAGGACACCCTGACCCCCGTCGCCAATCGCCGCGCCTTTGTGCGCGAGCTGTCGCGCATGCAATCCTTCGCCGAACGCTACGACACGCCGTCGAGCGTCATTTATTTCGACGTCAACGGCCTGAAGAAAATCAACGATACGCTGGGCCACGGCGCCGGCGACGCGGTGCTGGCGCATGTCGCCAACTCGCTTGTTCAGAATATCCGCGATTCGGATTTCGTCGGCCGGCTCGGCGGCGACGAGTTCGGGGTCATCCTCGCCTATACCGACCAGATCAAGGCGAACGAGAAAGCCGCCTCCCTGGCGGAAGCGATCAGCAGTCAGTCGGTCACCTGGGAAGACAACAAGATTGCCGTCGCCGTGTCCTATGGCACTTACGCGTTTCGCGGCGGCGAAGACGCCGCCCGCGCCATCGACGCCGCCGACCGCGCCATGTACGCGCGCAAGAAGGGCGAACTGAAATCCGGCTAGGACCCCGGCCAGACCGATGTCGCCCGCGTTGAGCGGGCGGTCAGGCGATGATGTCGGGCAGCATCTGGCTCTCCAGCTGCGAAATCTGGTCCTTGAGCAGCAATTTCCGCTTTTTCAGGCGCTGAAGCTGGATCTGGTCGAATGGCTGACGCTCGGTCAGGCGCGCGATGACGTCGTCGAGATCGCGATGCTCGATCTTCAGTTCGGCAATCTTGCGCCGGATTTCCTCCAGCTCGGGATCGTCCATTCGCGACTCGCGCCTGCGGCAGGGTGCACTGCGACGATAATAGCAGACCGTCCGGCCGGGCCAAGGCGGATAGCGGGTTGCCGGATGGAAAAGATTGCAGGAAACTGGCTCTTGGGGCCGCACGGGTCAGCCCGCGCGGGAGCGCAAAGCGAATCGGCGGAGAAACGATGACCAAACGCATCGGGGTGCTGACCAGCGGCGGCGATTGCTCGGGCCTTAACGCCGTCATCCGCGCGGTCGTTCGGCGCGGCGTCGGCGGTTATGGCTGGCGCGTCACCGGCATTCGCCAGGGCACGCTCGGCCTGATGACCCGGCCGCCCGATGTCGAGGATCTCGATTTCGGCGTCAACGATGCGACCATTCTGCGCCTGGGCGGCACGATTCTCGGCACCACCAACAAAGGCGATCCCTTCGCCTTTCCCATGTCGGATGGACGGCCGCTCGACCGTTCGACCGAAATCGTCGAAGGCTATCGCATGCTCGGCCTCGACGCGCTGATCGGCATCGGCGGCGACGGCAGCCTGCATATCCTGCGTCGCCTCGCCCAGCAGGGCGGGATGAACCTGGTCGGCATTCCAAAGACCATCGACAACGACGTGGCGATGACCGAGGACTCGATCGGCTACTGGACGGCGGTCGCCGTGGCGACCGAGGCGCTCGACCGCCTGCAGCCGACGGCGGCCAGCCACAGCCGGGTCATGGTGCTCGAAGTGATGGGCCGCGACGCCGGCCATATCGCGCTGGCGGCCGGCATCGCCGGCGGGGCCGACATCGTGCTGATCCCGGAAATCCCCTGGCGGCTCGACAAGGTCAAGGCGCAGATCGATTCGCTGAAGACGGCCGGGCGCAATTTCGCCCTGATC
Source organism: Rhodospirillales bacterium (assembly GCA_016195145.1). Classification (GTDB taxonomy): domain Bacteria; phylum Pseudomonadota; class Alphaproteobacteria; order CACIAM-22H2; family CACIAM-22H2; genus JACQAF01. The sequence goes on along the minus strand of JACQAF010000234.1, from coordinate 6,710 downwards.
GTCGTCGCCGAGGCGGTACGCACCGAGGCCGGCGTGCATGTCACGCGCGGCCAGGGCGGTGCGCAACGCTATGGCGGCATCGGGCATTATGTCGGCGAGACCGTCGCCGCCGCGACCGGGGCCGAAACGCGGGTGACCGTGCTCGGCCATGTGCAGCGCGGCGGCCAGCCGGTGGCGCCCGATCGCCTGCTTGGCTCGGCATTCGGCGTGCATGCCGTCGACCTGGTCGCCGCCGGTAAATTCGACCGTATGGTCGCGTGGTCGAATCGCAGCGTCATCGACGTACCGATCGCCGACGCGATTCGCCAGCCGCATATCGTCGATCGCGACGGGGCGCTGGTGCGAACCGCGCGCGGCCTCGGCATATGTCTCGGCGATTGACGCGGGCGCGATCGGCGCCGGGGCGGCCGCAGCCGGCGGTGGACGGATTTCCACCCTGCGCATTCTGGGATTTTTCGTTGCGCTATTACGCCCGGCCGGACGTGGCGCCGGCCTGCCTCGCGTTGCAGGAACGGAACGGGGTCGATGTCAACCTGCTGCTGTTCTGTTTGTGGGCCGGCGCGCATGGCGACGGCCGGCTCGCGCCGCGCGACATGGCGGCGCTCGCGGCCGGGGTGCAAACTTGGCATCGCTCGATCGTCCGGCCGCTGCGCGCCGCGCGGCGCGCGCTCAAGGACATGCTGGCCGGCGACATGCCGGCGTCTTTCGCGGCCGCTGCGGGGCGCTTGCGCGCGGCGGTGAAGCGGCTCGAACTCGATGCCGAACATATCGAACAGTTGTTGCTTGCCGACCAAGGTCGATGCCGCGCGCGGCGGGCGGCGGCGCTGCGCGCCTGGGCGACACGGACCGCCGATGCGCGGGCGAATGTCGGGGCTTATTTTGCGTCGCTTGCCCTCGTTCCGGACTCGACGAGTATGGCGGCCGTCGAGACTTTGATCACCGCCCTTGCCGATGGCGATGCGCCGTCGGCAAAAAAACCGGCACGGCGTATGAGACCTCGCCATATAAGACAGCGCAAGAAAGGGATATGACCCGTCCCCGGCGGCGCGTGCGGATTTTCTTCCCGCCTTGGCAAAATCGGCTCCGAGGCATACACTTTTAGGGTGCTAAACAGCGAAGGGAGATCAGCCGATGGCGATGGATGACCGTGTCGAAGCACTTCGCGCCAAACACGCCCGCCTCGAGCATGAAATCGAGGAAGAATCCCACCGACCGCTGCCAGATACCTCGCATGTCTCTGAATTAAAACGTGAAAAATTGAAAATTAAAGACGAGATTGAGCGCATCACGCACTGATCCCGCTCTGTCGGCATCGGCCCGGCCGGTCGCCGTAATATCCACACCCCGCCGCGTCGGGCGCTGCCTTTGGCAAGCGCCCGCATGCGGCGATTTACTTTTAGGATTCCCCTTTCCGGATACGGCGCGCGGCCGGCTAGAATTTCTGGATCTTGCCGGTCGAGGTCTTGGGCAAGGGCCCGAAGACGACCGTTCTCGGCACCTTGTAGCGCGCCATGTTCTCCCGGCAATAGGCGATGACGTCATCGGCCGAGACCGCCGAGGCATCGGGCTTGAGCGTCACGAAGGCGCAGGGCGTCTCGCCCCATTTCTCGTCCGGCCGGGCGACGACCGCGGCTTCGAGGACCGCCGGGTGGCGATAGAGAACGCCTTCGACCTCGATGGTCGAAATGTTCTCGCCGCCCGAAATGATGATGTCCTTGGAACGGTCCTTAAGCTCGATATAGCCGTTCTCGTGCATGACGCCGAGATCGCCGGTGTGGAACCAGCCGCCCCTGAACGCTTCCCGGGTCGCCTTGGGGTTCTTGAGATAGCCCTTCATGACGATGTTGCCGCGCATGAACACTTCGCCGATGGTCTGGCCGTCGGACGGCACGGGGGCGAGGGTTTCGGTGTCGGCGACCATCAGCCCGTCGAGAACGTGATAGCGCACGCCTTGGCGGGCCTTGAGCACCGCCTTTTCCTCGCTTGGCAGATCGTCCCATTCGCCGTGCCAGGCGCAGACGACGGCCGGGCCGTAAACCTCGGTCAGGCCGTAGACATGGGTGATGTGGAAACCCACGCGCTCCATCTTCTCGATCACCGCCGCCGGCGGGGCGGAGGCGGCGGTCATCACCTCGACCTTGCGGTTGAAGCCGGCGCGTTCTTCCTCCGATGCATTGATCAGCAGGTTGAGGACGATCGGCGCGCCGCACATATGGGTGACGCCGCGGTCGCGGATGGCGGCGAAGATCGCTTCCGCCTCGACCCGGCGCAGGCAGACATTGGTGCCGCCCATCGCCGCCACGGTCCACGGAAAGCACCAGCCGTTGCAATGGAACATCGGCAGCGTCCACAGATAGACCGGATGGTGCGCCATGTTCCATACCAGGACATTGCCGACGGCGTTGAGATAGGCGCCGCGATGATGGTAGACGACGCCCTTGGGATTGCCGGTGGTGCCCGAGGTGTAGTTGAGGGCGAGCGCGTCCCATTCGTCGCGCGGGCGCAGCGGCGTGAAATCGGGGTCGCCTTCGGCGAGAAAATCCTCGTATTCGATTTTGCCGAGCCGCGCGCCGCGATCGGCGGCGTTGGGGCCCATCGGATCGGCGATGTCGATGACGACGGGCTTGCGCTTGGCGAGCTTGAGCGCCTTCGCGATCACCGGCGCGAACTCGGTGTCGGTCAGCAGCGCCTTGGCCCCGCCATGGTCGAGCATGAAGGCAATCGCCTCGGCGTCGAGGCGTACGTTGAGCGCGTTGAGCACCGCCCCGGCCATCGGCACGCCGAACGCCGCCTCGTAGGCGGCGGGAATGTTGGGCGCCATCAGGGCGACCGTGTCGCCGCGTCCGATGCCGCGCTGGGTGAGGGCCGAGGCCAATCGCCGGCAGCGCAGATGGGTTTCGGCCCAGTTGCGGCGGATCGTGCCGTGGACGATAGCGGGATGGCGCGGATAGACGGCGGCGGCGCGGGCGAGAAAGGTGATCGGCGATAGCGGCTCGTAATTGGCGCCGACGCGCGCAAGATCGGTTTCGTAGGGATGGCGGGCGCGTTTGCCGCGGGCGGCGGTCTTGCGCCCGGTCTTCGCCGGCGTCTTGGCTTGCGTTCTGGTCTTCGGTTGCGATTTTCGCGTTTGCTTCATAGTCCGTCATCCCGTGGCGAGCGATAGGTAATTTGCCACGAACGGGCTTCCCAAAACAGGGGGTTTGCGGGCAGACTCGCGTTCGAAAAACCGCAAAAAACGAAGGGGAATGCGCGATGGCCACCTATGCCGAAATCCACGCCCGTTCGCTCAAGGATCCCGAGGGATTCTGGGGCGAGGTCGCGGGGGGCATCGACTGGACCCGCAAATGGGACCGGGTGCTGGACGCCGCACGCGCGCCGTTCTACCGCTGGTTCGCCGGCGGCGAGCTCAACACCTGCTGGAACGCGCTCGACCGTCATGTCGAAGGCGGGCGGGCAGATCAGGCGGCGCTAATCTACGACAGTCCGGTCACCGGCACGATCAGGAGCTACAGCTTCCGCGAGTTGCGCGACCGGGTGGCGCATTTCGCCGGTGCGCTGGCGGCGCTCGGCGTCGGCAAGGGCGACCGGGTGATCCTCTACATGCCGATGGTGCCCGAAGCGGCGGTGGCGATGCTCGCCTGCGCCCGGCTGGGGGCCGTCCACTCGGTGGTCTTCGGCGGCTTCGCGGCCAACGAGCTGGCCGTGCGCATCGACGATTGCACGCCGAAGGTTATCGTCTCCGCCTCGTGCGGCATCGAGGTGCAGAAGATCATCCCCTACAAGCCGCTGCTCGACGGGGCGATCAAGCTCGCCCGGCACAAGCCGGCGCATTGCGTCATCCTCCAGCGGCCGATGCAGGCCTGCGAGATGATCCCCGGCCGCGACGTCGACTGGCAGGAGGCCGAAGCAAAAGCTAAACCGGCCGGCTGCACACCGGTCGCGGCGACCGATCCGCTCTACATCCTCTACACCTCGGGCACCACCGGCCAGCCCAAGGGCGTAGTGCGCGACAATGGCGGCCACGCCGTCGCCCTCAACTACACGATGAAGGCGATCTACGGCGTCGATCCGGGCGAGGTGTACTGGGCGGCGTCGGATGTCGGCTGGGTGGTCGGCCATTCCTATATCGTCTATGCGCCGCTGCTCGCCGGCTGCACGACGATCCTGTTCGAGGGCAAGCCGGTCGGCACGCCCGACGCCGGGGTGTTCTGGCGCGTCATCGCTCAGCACGGCGTGAAGGCGTTGTTCACCGCGCCGACCGCGTTCCGCGCCATCAAGCGCGACGATCCCAACGGCCTCCTGATCAAGCAGCACGACCTGTCGGGTTTCAAGACGCTGTTCCTCGCCGGCGAGCGCTCCGACCCCGACACGCTGAAATGGGCCGAAACCCACCTCAAGGTGCCGGTGATCGATCATTGGTGGCAGACCGAAACCGGCTGGTCCATCGCCGCCAACTGCATGGGCATCGATGCAGGAAACGGCAAGCCGTTTCCGGTCAAGCATGGTTCGCCGACCAAGGCGGCGCCGGGCTGGGACGTGCGCGCCCTCGGCCCTGACGGGCGCGCGGTCAATCCGCGCGAGATCGGTGCGCTGTGCTGCAAACTGCCGCTGCCGCCGGGGACGTTCCCGACGCTGTGGAAGGCGGACGAGCGTTTCCGCAAGGCCTATCTCGACGAATATCCCGGCTATTACAAGACCGGCGACGCCGGCTTCCTCGACGAAGACGACTATGTCTACGTGATGACCCGGGTCGACGACGTGATCAACGTCGCCGGCCATCGCCTGTCGACCGGCGCGATGGAAGAGGTGCTCGCCGCCCATCCCGACGTCGCCGAATGCGCGGTGATCGGCGTCGCCGACGAGCTCAAGGGCCAGGTGCCGCTCGGCTTCCTCGTGCTCAAGGCGGGGGTCAATCGCCCGCACGCCGAGATCGTCGGCGAGACCGTCGCCATGGTGCGCGAACGCATCGGCCCGGTAGCGTTCTTCAAGCTCGCCATCGTCGTCAAGCGCCTGCCCAAAACGCGCTCGGGCAAAATTCTGCGCGGCACGATGCAGAAAATCGCCGATTCGCAGACCTTCAAGCAGCCGGCGACGATCGACGACCCGGCCATTCTCGACGAAATCGCCGGCTCCCTGAAGGGCGCCGGCTACGCCAAGGCCGGCCTCAAGGCTGCGGCCAATTGAATAACGGAGAAACCATGCGTCTCAGGAACAAGGTCGCCATCGTCACCGGGGCGGCGCAGGGCATCGGCCTCGCCTGTGCCAAGGCGTTTATCGCCGAGGGCGCGCGGGTCATGCTCTCCGACGTCGACGCGAAAAAGGGTGCGGCGGCGGCGAAAAAGCTCGGCAAGAAGGCGCGTTTCGTCGCCTGCGACGTGGGCGATGCGAAGCAGGTGCGGGCGCTGATTGCGGCGGCGGTCGAGGCGTTTGGGCGGCTCGACGCGCTGGTCAACAACGCCGGCATCATCCATACCGCCGATTTTCTGGAGATTTCGGAGGTCGATTTCGACCGCGTGATCCGGGTCAATCTCAAGGGCGCGTTTCTCGTCGGTCAGGCGGCGGCGCGCCAGATGGCGAAGCAGGCGAAACCGAAATCCGGCGACTGCGGCGTCATCGTCAACATGTCGTCGGTCAACGCCGTGCTCGCGATTCCCAACCAGGTGCCCTATGTCGTCTCCAAGGGCGGGGTCAACCAGCTGACCAAGGTGATGGCGATGGCGCTCGCTCCGCACGGCATCCGGGTCAACGCCATCGGGCCGGGGACGATCGGCACCGAACTGGCGATGAAGGCAGTGATGGCCGACGAGGCGGCGCGGCGGCGGATCATGAGCCGCACGCCGATGGGCCGGCTGGGGACGGCCGAGGAAGTGGCGGCGGTCGCCGTGTTCCTCGCCAGCGACGCGGCGTCGTACATGACCGGCCAGACCATTTATCCCGATGGCGGCCGGCTTGCCCTCAATTATGTGATGCCGGTGGCCTGACGCCCCGGCTTCAGGCAAAGAGTTTGGCAACGCCCGTAATATTGTCGCCGCCATGCCCTGCGGCGTTGGCCGCCGCGTAGATGCCGTGAGCGGCCATCGAGGCGGGCATGGATGCATTTACGGCTGCTGCCGTCTCGACGATATAGCGAAAATCCTTTTCCACGAGGGCGATCGGAAATGTCGGTGCGAAATTTCGCGCAACGATCGAGCCCGCCGCGCCTTTGGCCGCCGGGCTCATAACTGGCAGGTCGCCAAGCAACGCCGCCGCCTTCGTCCGGTCGAGACCGCATTTTTCGACCATGCCGAGAATTTCCGCCAGGGCCGCCACCTGGATGCCGAAAAGCCCGTTGACCGCGAGTTTCATCGCCATTCCGTGGCCAACCGGCCCGACATGATGGATCGCTGCTCCCGCGGCTGAAAGAAAATTGTGCGTTCGCGCAAAAGTTGCCGGATCGCCGCCGACGAGATAGATGAGATGCCCGGCCTCGGCCTGGAGGCGGGACCCGACCACTGGCGCATCGAGAAACTTGGCGCCGCGCTTCTCGATCTCGCGGGCCAGATTCCCAACCCAGGCAAGACTCAGGGTGCTCGACTCGACGGCGATCGCCCCCTCGGCGAGACCGTGAACGGCGCCCGTGTTTTCATCGAGCCAGATCGCGCGCGAGGCGTCATCGTCGGTAACCATGCCGATCACGATGTCCGCCTGCTCGGCGGCTTCGCGCGGCGACG
>JACQAF010000030.1 GCA_016195145.1 Rhodospirillales bacterium | reverse complement strand
GGCGTGCAACGCACGCTCACCGGGTGGCAACGGCATGTTTTCTACTGGGCGGCGGCGGCGTTCACGGCGTTCCATCTTTACGTCCTCAACGTTCATCCGATCGATCCGTGGCTGTTCCGCACCATTCACGTCGGCGTCGGATCGGCGATCGGCTTCGCTATATTCTCGGCCTCGCCGCGCAGCCGCGACAGCATTACCTGGCTCGACTGGCTGCTGATGGCGGCCAGCATCGGTTGCGTGGTTTATATCGCCGACAATCTCGAGGGGCTGCTGTTCCGCGCCGGCGTGCTGCCGACCTTCTGGGACATGATCCTGGGCATTGTCGGCACGCTGCTGGTGCTCGAAATCACCCGCCGCACGGCCGGCCTTGCGCTGCCGATCATCGCCTTCGTCTTCGTCGCCTACGCCTTTATCGGGCCGTGGCTGCCGGGCGTCCTCCATCACAGCGGCGCCTCGGTTGACGGGTTTTTCAGCTACATCTATTCGATGCAGGGCGTGTTCGGGCCGACGACAGCGGTGTCGTCGACCTACATCATCCTCTTCATCGCCTTCTCGGCGTTCCTCAACGTTTCCAAGGTCGGCACGTATTTCGTCGACTTCGCCTTTGCCATTGCCGGCTGGGCTAAGGGCGGCCCGGCCAAGGTGGCGGTGCTGTCGAGCGGCCTGATGGGCACGATCAACGGCACCTCGGCCGGCAATGTCGTTGCCACGGGAACCTTCACCATTCCGCTGATGAAGAAAGTCGGCTATCCGGCGAAAAGCGCGGGCGCGATCGAGGCGGCGGCATCGACCGGCGGGCAGATCATGCCGCCGGTGATGGGCGCGGGCGCCTTCATCATGGCCGAGATAACCGGCATTCCCTACACCGAGATCATGATCGCAGCGATCATCCCAGCGGCGCTGTATTTCATCTCGGTCTATTTCATGGTCGACCACGAGGCGACGAAGCTCAACATGGTCGGCCTGCCGCGCAGCGAGCTGCCGCAATTCAGCGTCATGATCAAGAAGGCGTATTTGTTCGCGCCGCTGGTGGTGCTGGTCTGGGCGCTGATCGACGGATATTCGGTCATTCGCGCCGGCACGCTCGGCCTGATTACGGCGCTGGTCACCAGCTGGTTCTATAAAGAGGGGCGGATGGGGCCCCGGCAGGTCATCAGGGCGCTGAACGAAGGAGCCATTGGTACGATTCAACTAATCGCCGTGTGCGCCTGCGCCGGCATTATCGTGGGGGTTATTGCACTCACGGGAATCGGCGGACGGTTTTCATCGATGCTTCTGACCGTCGCCGGGCAGAGCCAGTTTCTCGCCCTAGTCTTCGCCATGTTGATTGCGATTGTGCTTGGCATGGGCATGCCGACCACGGCCGCCTACGCGGTGGCGGCGTCCGTTGTCGGCCCCGGGTTGATCCAGCTCGGCATCGAACCGCTGATCGCGCATATGTTTATCTTCTACTACGCTGTGATCTCGGCAATCACGCCGCCAGTGGCGCTCGCCGCCTATGCCGGTGCGGCGATCGCCGGCTCGGATCCGATGCGCACCTCGGTCGTCGCCTTCAAGTATGGCCTTGCAGCATTCATCGTACCGTTCATGTTCTTCTACAGCCCCGGCCTGCTGATGCAGGGCGATGTCCTGCCGATCCTGCGCATGCTAGTCACCGCCACGGTGGGCGTGTTCCTGCTCGCCTCGGCGTTGCAGGGCTGGTATTTCGGGCGCGCTCCGCTGGTTCTTCGTCTCGGGGTCTTCGTCGGGGCGTTGCTGCTGATCGAAGGCGGTTTCTACACCGATCTGTCGGGACTGGGGGTTGCGGTCCTGGCGTGGGGCTATCAACGCGTCGTGATGCGACGCTCGGCCGCCGCCTGAGGCAGGCGAATCAGATCGCGATTCGCTTGCGACTGGCCGGTGCCATGGTGGGGTGAAAAACCCCGCGACGGATGGTTACGTCAAGTCGCATCGATGCGTCGTTAAACACCGTTTCGATCATGTTTCTTGTAATAAAATAATCGATTATTAACCGTATTTCAGCTAATTAACTTTTATATATTATAAATCAAATAGTTAGATTGGTTACCGGCTTGTCAGCGCCGGATGCTTTGCGTATGGTGCGCGAAAATCAACCGGTGCAGTGGACGCGCCGATGGAGGGATGCCCGAATGCCAGCCACCAAGCGCAAGACCAAGGCCGAAGACTCGGCCGTCAAGCCGGCGCAACTGCTCAAATTCTATCGCGAGATGCTGCTCATCCGGCGCTTCGAGGAGAAGGCCGGCCAGATGTACGGCATGGGCCTGATCGGCGGATTTTGCCATCTCTATATCGGCCAGGAGGCGGTCGTCGTCGGCATGCAGGCGGCGTTGACGCCGCAGGATGCCGTGGTCACCAGCTATCGCGACCATGGCCATATGCTCGCCTGCGGCATGGACCCCAAGGGCGTGATGGCCGAGCTGACCGGCCGGCGCGGCGGATACTCGAAGGGCAAGGGCGGCTCGATGCACATGTTCAGCCGCGAGAAGAACTTCTTCGGCGGCCATGGCATCGTTGGCGCCCAAGTGCCGATCGGCACCGGCATCGCCTTCGGCTATCGCTACCGCGCGGAGGACAATGTCTGCCTGACCTATTTCGGCGACGGCGCCGTCAATCAGGGCCAGGTCTATGAAAGCTTCAACATGGCCCAGTTGTGGAAGTTGCCGGCCGTCTACATCATCGAGAACAACCGCTACGGCATGGGCACCTCGATCGAGCGCGCCTCATCGACGATCGATTTCTACCATCGCGGCGCAGCGCACGGCATTCCCGGTGCGGCGGTCGATGGCATGGACGTGCTCGCCGTGCAGGAGGCGGGACTGCGCGCCGTAGGACATGCGCGCGCCGGCAAGGGGCCGTATATCCTCGAGATGCAGACCTACCGCTATCGCGGCCATTCGATGTCGGACCCGGCCAAGTACCGCTCGAAGGAAGAGGTCGAGAAAATGCGCACCCAGCATGACCCGATCGAGCAGCTCGGCAAACTGCTGGTCGAGCGCAAGGCGGCCGACGAGGCGGCGCTCAAGAAAATCGACCGCGAGGTAAAGGACATCATCACTGCCGCGGCTGCGTTTGCGCAAGAATCGCCCGAGCCCGATCCGTCGGAACTCTATACCGACGTTCTTCTGTCGGCCTGATCCGGGCCGCGCCCGATCGGAACGATGATCTGAGAATCACGAACGCGCGAAGGTGGAAACATGCCCATCGAAGTACTGATGCCGGCGCTCTCGCCGACAATGACCGAAGGCAAGCTCGCCAAGTGGTTGAAGCAGGAAGGCGACGAGGTGAAATCGGGTCAGGCCCTGGCCGAGATCGAAACCGACAAGGCGACGATGGAGGTCGAGGCGGTGGACGACGGCAAGCTCGGCAAGATCCTGGTCCAGGCGGGAACCGAGGGAGTCAAGGTCAACACGCCGATCGCGGTCATCCTGGGCGAGGGCGAGGACGCCGATGCGATCGTCGTCAAGCCCGTGCCGCGTGCAACACCCGCGGCTGCGCCGGCCGAAGCCAAGGCGCCGGCGGCGCCGAAACCGGCCGCACCGGCCGCGACGACGCCAGCCGCCGACGAAAAGGCTTATGGCAAGACCAAGACGATGACCGTGCGCGAGGCGCTGCGCGACGCGATGGCCGAGGAAATGCGCCGCGACGAAACCGTGTTCCTGATCGGCGAGGAAGTCGCGGAATACCAGGGCGCCTACAAGATCAGCCAGGGGCTGTTGCAGGAGTTCAGCGCGCGGCGGGTGATCGACACGCCGATCACCGAGCAAGGCTTCGCCGGCCTCGGGGTCGGCGCGGGGTTCATCGGTCTGCGCCCCATCGTCGAATTCATGACCTTCAACTTCGCCATGCAGGCGATCGACCAGATCATCAACTCCGCCGCCAAGACGCTGTATATGTCCGGCGGCCAGATGGGCTGCCCGATCGTCTTTCGCGGC
>JACQAF010000233.1 GCA_016195145.1 Rhodospirillales bacterium | reverse complement strand
GTCGCCTATCGCGGCCCGCGCCCGGCGAAGGAAAAATCGTGAAACGAAGTCACGCCATGCCCTTTGGCGCCGCCATCGAGGCCGATGGCCGAGTGCGGTTTCGCCTGTGGGCCCCGGCGGCGAAGACTGTCGATGTGGCGCTGACGGTCGATGGCAGGCGGCGAACGCTGCCGATGGCGGCGGCCGGCGATGGCTGGTTCGATCTCCACAGCGACGCCTGCCGGCCGGGCGATAAATATGTCTATCTGATCGACGGTAAGGACGCGGTTCCCGATCCGGCCTCGCGTTTCCAGCCCGAGGACGTGCACGGCCCGAGCGAGATCGTCGATCCCGACGCCTTCGACTGGCCCGACGACGACTGGCGAGGGCGGCCGTGGGAAGAAGCGGTGATCTACGAGCTGCATGTCGGTTCGTTCACGCCCGAGGGCAGCTATGCGGGCGCAATGGCGAAGCTCGACCATCTCGCGGCGCTCGGGGTGACGGCGATCGAGCTGATGCCGCTCGCCGAATCGCCGGGCGGCCACAATTGGGGCTACGATGGCGTGGAAATTTTTGCGCCCGAGGAGCGTTATGGCCGTCCCGAGGACCTGAAGGCGCTGATCGCCGCCGCGCATGCGCGCGGGCTGATGGTTCTGCTTGACGTCGTCTACAATCATTTCGGGCCCGAGGGGAATTATCTTCATCGCTATGCGCCGCAATTCTTCAACGAGCGACACCATACGCCGTGGGGTGCGGCGATCAATTTCGACGCGCCGGGCAGCCGCACGGTGCGCGATTTCTATATCCACAACGCGCTGTACTGGCTGAACGAATATCATTTCGACGGCTTGCGCTTCGATGCCGTCCACACCATCGCCGATGACGGGCAGCCGCATTTTCTCGACGAGCTTGCCGCGCGGATCGCCGCGGCCTGCGCTGGGCGCCAGGTGCATCTCGTGCTCGAAAATGACGACAACAATCCCCATTACCTGGAACGCGACGGTGAAGGCCGGCCGCGCACCTATACGGCGCAATGGAACGACGATGTTCACCACGCGCTCCACGCGGCGATCGCCGGCGAGACCAAAGGCTATTACGCCGATTATGCCGACGATCCGGTCGGCCATCTCGGCCGGGCGCTGACCCAGGGTTTCGCCTATCAAGGCGAATCCTCGGCACATCGCGGCGGGCGCGAACGCGGCCGACCGAGCGGCCATCTGCCGCCGACCGCTTTCGTCTCCTTCCTGCAGAACCACGATCAGGTCGGCAACCGCGCCTTCGGCGACCGGATCACGGGCCATGTGCCGGCGGCGGCGGTGTGCGCGGCGGCGGCGATCATTCTGCTGGCTCCGTCGCCGCCGATGCTGTTCATGGGCGAGGAGTGGGGGGCAAAGGAGCCATTTCCGTTTTTCTGCGATTTCGAACCGGGGCTGGCCGACAGCGTGCGCGAAGGCCGCCGCCGCGAATTCGCCCGTTTTCCCGAATTCGCCGATCCGGCCGCTCGCGCCCGCATCCCCGATCCGGTGGCCTTGTCAACCTTTGCCTCGGCGGCGCTCGACTGGGGCGGTCATGACATTTCACCGCATGGCGATTGGCTGGCTTTCTATCGCGGCCTGATCGATTTGCGGCGGCGCGAGATCGTGCCGCGTCTGCGCGACCTCACCGGAAACGAATCGCATTACCGGACGAACGGCGAGGGCGCGCTGTTCGCCGAATGGCGGCTGGCCGATGGCGCGAAACTAAACCTGATCGCCGGGCTGATCGAGAAGCCGTTGACGATCAACCCGGTCGGGCCGCCGGGGCGGCTGATCTTTTCCACCGCGCCGGACGAGGCGCGCCGGACGATGTTGCGGACGCTGCCGGCATGGTTTGTCGCCTGGTATCTCGACGGCGGCAAGGAGCGGGCGTGACCGAGCGCGGCGAGGTTGCGGCGATGATGGACCGGCTCGGCATCGAGACACGCTATACCGACACCTCCGGCGTCGTGCGCGAGGCGCCCGATGAAACGGTGGCGGCGTTGATCCGCGCCTTGGCGGCGGGGGCGGCGGGGGCGGCGGGGGCGGCGGGGGCGGGCGGCGGCGAGGTTGGCGAACGCCCGCATCCATTGCCGGCGGCATGGGTCGTGCAGGCCGACGATCCGGCGCCGGGTATTCCCGTCGTCATGCCGGCTGATGGCGTCGAGATTACCTGGGCGCTGATCGAGGAAAACGGAACCCGGTATCAGGGCGATGCGATCTTCGGCGCGTTGCCGGCCGGGCGCACGGCGGAGGCGAGCGGCGCGATTTACGAAAGCCGGCGACTGCCTTTGCCATCGGGCCTGGCGCTTGGCTATCACCGGCTGGGATTGACGGCGGTGGGCGCAGCGGAGCCGGCGGCGGAATGCACCGTAATCGTCGTGCCCAGGATCGCCTATCTGCCGCCGTCGATCGCCGGGGATGGGCGAACATGGGGAATCTCGGTGCAGGTTTACGCCCTGCGTTCGGCGCGCAATTGGGGGATCGGCGATTTCACCGATCTTCTCGAAACGGTGTCCTTTGCGGGCCGGGCCGGAGCAGGAGCGGTCGGCGTCAATCCGCTTCATGCGCTGTTTCTCGACGAACCGGCGCGGGCGAGCCCGTATTCGCCGAACAACCGGCTCTTTCTCAACCCGCTTTATCTCGATGTCGAGGCGATCGACGATTTCGCCGAATGCGCGGAAGCGCGGGCGTCGGTTCGCGACGCCCGATTCCAGAAACGTCTGGCCAACTTGCGCGCCACCGACCTGATCGATCACCAAGGAGTGGTGCAGGCGAAGTTGCCGGTCTTGGAACTGCTTTATACATCGTTTCGTCGCCGGCACCTCGCCGTCGACGGCGATCCGCGGGCGGCGGCGTTTGCGGCCTTCCGCAAGGCGGGCGGGACGGCGCTGCACCGGTTCGCGATGTTCGAATGCCTGCGGGAGACGCTGTCGGCAAACGACATCTCGCGCCGTTACTGGCGGCGCTGGTCCGAGGAGCTTCAGGACCCCGACGGCCCGGCGGTCGCCGAATTCGCCGTGCGGCACGAGGCGCGGGTCGGCTTCTTCGAATATCTTCAATGGCAAGCCGATATCCAGCTTGCGCGCTGCGCCGAGGCGGCGCGGAGCGCACGCATGGCGGTCGGGCTTTATCATGATCTTGCCGTTGGGGCCGATGGCGGCTCGTGCGAAGCTTGGTCGTTCAAGGCGTCGATTCTCGGCGACTGGAACATCGGCGCGCCGCCCGACAGCTATAATTTGCGCGGGCAGAACTGGGGTTGTCCGCCGCTCAATCCGACCGCCCTGCGCGCGCAGGCCTTCGGTCCGTTCATCGACCTGCTGCGCGCCAACATGCGCCATGCCGGCGCGTTGCGGATCGATCATATCCTCGGTTTCATGCGGCTGTTCATCGTGCCGACCGGCCGGCCGCCGTCCGATGGCATATATCTGCGCTATCCGTTCGACGAGCTTATCGGGATTCTGAAGCTCGAAAGCCACCGCCAGCGCTGCCTGGTGATCGGCGAGGATCTCGGCACCCTACCCGAGGGATTCCAGGCGGCGCTACAGCGCGCCGGCGTCCTGTCCTATCGCCTGTTTTATTTCGAGCGCGAACCGAACGGCGTGTTTCGCGCGCCGCGTGCCTATCCGCGCGACGCGCTGGTCGCCGTCGGCACGCACGACCTGCCGCCCTTGCAAGGATACTGGAGCGGGGAAGACATCGAACTCAGGGAACGGCTTGGGCTTTATCCGTCGCCCGAGCGCGCGCGGCTCGACCGCGAGGAGCGGACCCGCGAACGGCACCATATCGTCTGGGCGCTGGGGGTCGAGGGCCTGACTGCCGATGCGACAGCCGCCGACGCGCCGGCGACGGCGATCTATCGTTATGTGGCGCGCACGCCCGGACGGCTGCTGATGCTGCACATCGAGGATGCGCTCGGCGTCTCCGTACAAATCAACGTGCCGGGTACGCTGACCGAGCATCCGAACTGGCGGCACAAACTGCCGCATGACATGGCGGCGATGCTGGCGGATACGCGCGTCAGGCGCGTGGTTGCCGTCCTCAACGAGGAACGTCATGGCGTCGCCGCCCATCTATCCTGAGACGCCCCGCCCCGACGCGGCGCATGCCTTTGGGCTGAACGTTCCCCGTGCGACCTATCGGCTGCAGTTCAACCGGGATTTCACCTTCGCCGATGCGACGCGGCTTTTGCCCTATCTCGATGCGCTTGGCGTGAGCCATGTTTACGCCTCGCCCTATCTCAAGGTGCGCCCGGGCAGCGTTCACGGCTATGATGTGACCGACCACAACGCGCTCAATCCCGAGCTTGGGGCGGCGGCTGATTTCGACCGTTTCTGTGCGGCGCTGGCCGGGCGCAACATGGGCCAGATTCTTGACTTCGTGCCCAACCACATGGGCATCGGCAAGGCCGACAACGAATGGTGGCTCGACGTACTGGAATGGGGCGAGGCATCGCCCTGCGCCGCCTATTTCGACATCGACTGGATGCGCCCCAAGCCGGCCCTGCGCGGCCGCGTGCTCCTGCCGTTCCTCGGCGATCATTACGGCGTCGCGCTGGAAGCGGGCGAACTGGCGCTGCGCTTCGATGCGGCGGGCGGGACGTTCAGCGTCTGGTACCACGATCACCGCTTCCCGGTGCGCCCGCGCGATTATGGCGCGATCATCCGCCACGGCCTCGCCGCCGGCGCGGCCGGAGAGGACAGCGCGCGGCGGACCGCGCTTACCGGGCTTGCCGACAGGTTTTCGATTTTGCGCGCGGCGCGGGGCGGGCGCGGCGGCGGGGCGCGCGTTGCCCGGGTCCGCGCCGACGAGTTGAAGGCCGAACTTGCGCACGAAGCTAGCGCGGCGCCGGAATTTGCCGCGGCGCTTGAGGCCTGCGCCCGCAGTTTCGCCGGGCAGGCGGGGCGCCCCAACAGCTTCAAGCCGCTGCACCGGCTGCTCGAACGGCAGTGCTATCGCCTTGCCTTCTGGCGGGTTGCGGCCGACGAGATCAATTACCGGCGTTTCTTCGATATCAACGATCTCGCCGGCATCCGCATGGAGAACGCCAAGCTGTTCGAGGCTTGCCACCGGCTGGTCGGCGAGCTGATCGCCGCTGGTCGGCTTCACGGCCTGCGCATCGACCATATCGATGGCATGTTCGACCCGCGCCAGTATTGCCGGCGGTTGCAGGATTTCGCCCGGCGGCAGGCGGGCGGCGGGGCAGAGGGCGCCGACGGTGCGCCGTTCTATGTGGTGGTGGAGAAAATTCTCGCCCACCATGAACGCTTGCGCGACGACTGGCCGGTGGCCGGGACGACCGGCTACGAGTTTCTCAGTCTTCTGACCGGCCTGTTCGTCGATCCGGCCGGCGAACCGGTGCTCGACCGGGCCTATCGTCGTTTCGCCGGCGAGTGGCCCGATTTCGACGCCCTGCTGTACGAGTGCAAGAAACAGATCGTCGACAGCGTTCTGGCGAGCGAGATGGCGGCGTTGGCCGCCGAGCTCGATCGCATCTCGGAAGAGAACTGGCGCACCCGCGACTATACCGAGGCGCGGCTACGCACGGCGCTGACCGAGGTGGTGGCGTATTTTCCGGTTTACCGGACCTATGTCACCGAGCGCGATATCACCGCGACCGACCGGCGCGACATCGACTGGGCGGTGAAACAGGCGAAGAAACGCTGGATCGGTCCCGACGTCCAGATTCTCGATTTCATGCACAGCGTGCTGACCACCGATCTGGTGCGCGGCCGGCGCAGCGGCTACCGGCGTGCCGATGTCTGGCGTTTCGCCATGCGCTTCCAGCAATACACCGGCCCGGCGATGGCGAAGTCGCTGGAGGATACGGCCTTCTATCGCTTCAACCGGTTTCTCGCCGTGAACGAGGTCGGCGGGCACCCGGCACATTTCGCCGTGACGGCGGCGATGTTCCACCGCCAGAACCACGAACGCATGCAGCACTGGCCGCATTCGATGCTGGCGACGGCGACCCACGACACCAAGCGCGGCGAGGACGCCCGCATGCGGATCGCCGTGCTGTCGGAGGACGGCCGGATATGGGGCCGGCATGCGCGCCGCTGGGCGGCGCTCAACCGCTACAAGCGCCGGATCGTCGACGACGCGCCGCTGCCCGCCCGTAACGACGAATACCTGATCTATCAGGGTATGGTCGGCGTCTGGCCGGCCGAACTGACCGGCCGGCGCGATCTCGATACCGAAACCGTGCGCCCGCTCGTCGAGCGGCTGCAGGAATTCCTCGTCAAGGCGTTGCGGGAAGCCAAGCGCCGCTCAAGCTGGACCGATCCCAACCTCGCCTATGAAAGCGGTTGCACCGAATTCGTCGCGCGCATTCTCGACGTGGCGCGACCGAATCCGTTTCTCGACGATTTCGTTCTCTTCCAACCGCGGATCGCGATCTGCGGCGCGCTCAACAGCCTGTCGCAGACGGTGCTGAAGCTCACCGCGCCCGGCGTGCCGGATATATATCGCGGGACGGAGCTTTGGGATCTAAGCCTGGTCGATCCGGACAACCGGCGGCCGGTCGATTTCGGACTGCGCGAGCGGCTGCTGGCGTCTCTGCCGCCAATCGACGATTCGCCGGCCGCCGCCGAACGGATACGAGGATTGATCGCCGCCTGGCCGGACGGGCGGATCAAGCTTCATCTTATCGCCGCGTTGTTGCGATTGCGGCGCGAGGAACCCGAACTATTCGCCGCCGGCACTTATGAACCCCTCGATATCGCCGGGCCCGATGCCGACCGTATTGTCGCGTTCGTTCGGCGCGGTGGCGACAAGACCATGATCGTCGCCATCCAGCGGTTTTTCTTCAAGCCGCTGGAGCAGGCGATGGCCGCATGGCCATCGCTGCCCGTACCGTCGGCGGCGCTGCGGCCGCCGTCCGAAGGCCCGGCAACCTACCGGAACATTCTGGCCGGCGGGCGGATTGCGACCGGGCAAGAACTGCCTGCGGCCGAACTGTTCGGCCCATTGACGGCCGCGGTTCTGGTTGGCTGAGATGTTTTCTTGCACCGCGATGGGTTTGTTCGCCGGTTCCGGTTAATCTTGGCCGGAGTCGTCGACTGACGGGGTGCAGGCCGGATGATCGCAGCGGTGCGTCTTGACGGAAGGGCGGACAGCAAACCGCCGCGCGGAGGCGGGAACCCCGCCGGGCGCGGCGAATCGCCGCATCGGCCGAATTGTAAGGCGTCCCTCCCGACGATCGTTGTTCAATCAGCCGGGGGCGGTCTCGTGCCAGCGCTGGAGCAGGGCGCAATCGGCAAAATGGCCGCCGAAAGCGTCGCCGGCAAGAACGCGGAAGGGATGTTCGGGTTCGCCCAGATCGCTCAATACAATGGCCGCGCCGGAGAAATCCTGGCCGTCGGTATAGGTGCTGACGGTGACGACCGTTTTCAGGCCGGCGGCGAGGGCGGCGCGCAGCCCGTTCTCGGAATCTTCGAGGGCGAGACACTCTTGGGTGGCGAGGCCGAGTTGACGAAGCGCCAATTGATAGACATCGGGCGCGGGCTTTTTCGCCGCCACCGCATCGCCGGCGGCGATAGCGTCGAACCATCCGGGCGATTCGGGGCCGAAAGCGGCGACCAGCAGCCGCTCGACCGATTCGGGGGAGGTCGTCGTGGCGATGGCGAGGCGAATCCCCGTTTGCCGCGCTTGCGCAATGACGCGCCGGATGCCGGGACGCAGCGACACGTGGCCGGCCGCGACGAGCTTGGCGTAATGCCGGTTCTTGGCGAGATGCAGGTCGCGCACCAGCGCATCGCCGCCCGCGCCGGGATCGTATGCGATGCACGCCATGTAATGCCGGATGCGCTCCTTGCCGCCGGTGACGTCGAGAAGCCGGCGGTAAAGCGCGCGGTCCCATTGCCAGTCGAGGCGGCGGTCGCGGAACGATTCATTGAACGCCCGGCGGTGGGCCTCCTCGGTTTCGGCGAGCGTGCCGTCAACATCGAAGATCAAGGCGCGAAGGCTCATGCGGCCGCTCCTCCGCGCGCGGGAAAACCGGCGATGCCGGCCCCGTTGGCCGAGAGCGCGGCGGAGGGCGCTGCCGGGTCGCGCCGGCGCGGCGTGCCGATTGACCTGGTGATCGCCGACAAGAGCCGGGTTCTGCCACAAAAGCGAACTGCCGGAACGGCTGGTGCGAACCATCAGCGAGGTGGCGGCGGGGCGGATGGTCTTCCCGTTCGTCGACGTTCGGCGCATCGGCGAGGATCCCTTGTCGACGCTCACCGCGCGCGAGCGCGAACTGCTCGCCGCCCTGGCGCGCGGGCGGTCAAATGCCGGCATCGCGCGCGACCTCGGCATTTCGCTGCATACGGTCAAGTTCCATCTGAAAAACCTTTACGAAAAACTGGGGGCGCGGAATCGCGCCGAGGCCGTGGCCCGATACCTTACCGTGCAATCGCCGCATTGATACTGCCCGATCGGGCAGGGCGGCTCCTGCCCGGAAGAGACGGAGGGCCTAACCGGCGGGGCATTCCGCGGCGCGGACCGCTGTCCTAACCTGCGTTACGCGGACCAAGGGAGGCATCATAAATATGACGTCCGTTTCCGGGCCGGCCACGCCGCCGGTTCTGTTCGAGCTTACCGCCGTGACCGAGGCGGCGGCGCGCGCGGCTTATGACTGGATCGGCCGCGGCGACAAGGAGCAGGGCGACGCCGCTGCGGTCGATGCCATGCGTGCGGCGCTTGGCGCGCTGGAGATCGACGGCACCATCGTCGTCGGCGAGGGCGAGAAGGACGAGGCGCCCGGCCTCTATAACGGCGAGCGCGTCGGCAATCCCGACAGCCCGATCAAGCTCGATATCGCCGTCGATCCGGTCGAAGGCACGTCGTATCTCGCCAAGGGGCTGACCAATGCGATGGCGGTGATCGCGCTCGCCCCGCGCGGCGCGATGTTCGATCCCGGTCCGGCGTTCTACATGGAGAAACTCGCCGTCCCGCCGGCGGCCAAGGGCAAGATCGACGTCAACTGGCCGACAGCGGAAAAGCTGCGGGTGCTGGCCGCGGCCCTGAGCAAGAAGATCAGCGACCTGCGCGTCTTCGTTCTCGAGAAACCGCGCCACCGCACGCTGATCGAGGAAATCCACAAGGCGGGGGCCCGCGTGTCGCTCTATCCGGCGGGCGACGTCGCCGGGGCGCTGATGGCGGCCATTCCCGATTCGGGCATCGATGCGCTGATGGGCACCGGCGGGACGCCCGAGGGGCTGCTGTCGGCTTGCGCGATCCGCGCCCTCGGCGGCGAGTTCCTTGGCCGAATCAATCCGCAACTGCAGACCGAGACGGCGGCGGTGCGCAAGGCGGGCATCGACACCGTGCGGTGGTACTCCGCCGCCGAACTCGTCCGTTCCGACGAAGTCTATTTTTGCGCGACGGGGATCACCACGGGCTTGCTGTTCGACGGCGTCGAGCGGACGGCCGAATTCGACCGGACGCAGACGCTGATGATCTCGGGGGCGACAGGCGAGCGCCAGATTCTGACGTCATATCGCCGCCTCGGCCGGCAGCATCCAGCATCGTAGAAGAGGGGGAGGGGCATGCCCTATAATCGCGTCAAGGACCCGGTCATTCTCGGCATCGTCGGCGATTCGGCGACTGGCAAGACGACGCTCGCCGCCGGGGTGGCGCAAATTCTCGGCGCCGACCGCGTCGCCACCATCTGCACCGACGACTATCACATGTATTCGCGGGTCGAGCGGGCGAAAAACGGAATTTCCGCCCTCAACCCGCGCGGCAATTTCATCGACATCATCGAGCAGCATCTGCGCCTGCTATGCAACAAGCAGCCGATTCTGAAGCCAGTCTACAATCACAACACCGGCGCGCTCGATCCGCCGGTCTATGTCGCGCCCAAGCCCTATATCATCGTCGAAGGATTGCTCGGCTATACGACCCGCGCTATGCGCGACTGCTACGACGTCAAGGTCTATCTCGAGCCCGAGGAAGACCTGCGCGTCCGCTGGAAGATCCAGCGCGACACGGCCAAGCGCGGCTATTCGGTCGATGACGTGCGCAGATCGCTGGAGAAGCGCAAGAACGACGGCCCAGCGTTCATCCATCCGCAGCGCACTTTCGCCGATATCGTCGTCGGCTTCTATCCGCCCGAGAATCTGGCCGACGAGACCGGCTCGCGGCTCAATGTCCGGCACATCCTGCGCCCGACGCTGCCGCATCCCGATCTGACGCCGATTCTCGAATCAAGCATGCGCAACGGCCTCCATCTCGATCTCATCCGCGATCGCGACGGCAAGCCGGTCGATATGCTCGAAATCGGCGGCGATATCGACGACCGGCGCGCCAAGCGGCTCGAGGATCTGCTGTGGACCCTGATCCCCGAGGCCAATCACCTGCGCGCCAATGTCGGCCAGTACACCGATGGCCGGAACAAACAGGTGCTTAGCCATCCCCTCGCTCTGACGCAGCTGCTCATCGCCTATCACATGGTCAAGGCGGCGCTGGGCGTTCACGCTATCTAAGGAGACCGCATCATGGGTGCCACCACTTCCGTTCTCGCGACGAAACCCCTTTCTGGTTCTGAGGTGTTGTCTGACCGGCAGAGTGCGGAGCATGCGGGGCTGGCGAACGCGATCCGGGCGCTGGCGATGGACGCGGTGGAGGGGGCGAAGTCTGGGCATCCGGGGATGCCGATGGGGATGGC
>JACQAF010000239.1 GCA_016195145.1 Rhodospirillales bacterium | reverse complement strand
GGGTCAGGGTGACGAGGGCGAGCGCGTGGATGCGCTCCTTCATCTCCTCCTGCAACGCGCCGTAGACCAGCCGCTGGCGATCGACCCGGCTGCGGCCGCCGAAGGCGGACGCGACGATCTCGACCGTGAAATGGCTCTCGCCCCCCGGTCGTGCGCCGGCATGGCCGGCATGGCGATGCGAATCGTCGGTGATGTCCAGACGCTCGGGCGTCAGGGCGGCGGTAAGCTTGCGACGGATGATGTCGGCGACGGTCACGATCGGCATCCCGGTAACGGCCCGCACGCACTGGGCCGGAAGCGAACCTGCTATCGCCGGCGCCCGCCGTCAAGCGGCGAATCTTTGCCGGCGCGCTTGACCGATGACTGCCGGCGCGCTTTGATCGGCGGCGATGGCCGACCCCGATCTGATCGTTCAAGCCGTCGCCGGCAATCGCGATGCGGTCGCCGAGCTGGTTGCGCGCTCGCGCGATCCCGACCAGCGCGGCAGCGGCGGCGAGACGGCGTTGATGCGCGCCGCTGCGCGCGGCGACGTGGTGGTGATGGAGGTGCTGCTCGACCACGGCGCCGCGGTCGATGCGGCGACCGATGCCGGCAACACGGCGCTCATGTTCGCCTGTGCCCGCGGCAGGGCCGGGGCGGTACGCCTGCTGCTTGCCCGCGGCGCTGCGCCCGGCCACAAAAACAAGTTCGGCCTGACCGCGGCCGACTGGGTGAAATGGGCGGGCAATCACAGCGAGATTGCGGCGCTCATCTACGAGGCTGCATCGCCCCCGGCCAAGGTATAGCCGGTCAGCCGGCCGGCGCCATTTGCCGGGGTTTAGCTGCCAAAAATGCGCTGCAAGGTGTGGCGAAACGCCGCAGAAAGGGCCGATTTAGGGTCAAAAAAACATCCAAAAATATAATAATTATTGTTTTATATCAGTGTATTAGGCTTATTCGCAGGTCCCTCTAATATAAATTCCGGACAACGCCGAAAAAAACTTGATTTTTGCGCCGCAACATATAATTTGTGCATTGCGACATTCTGATGTCGCCGAGGGAAACGGCCCTGTGCCGTTTCCTGGGCGTTTCCTCCCTAAACTTGGGCCGTGCTTGTCACGGCCCATTTTTTTTTCGGCAAACCGGTCAGGGACCGGGCGGGGCGGCGGGCACGGTGTTCTGGCCGTCGCCGAGCGCGCGCTGCATGATGACGCTGTCGACCCAGCGCCCGAACTTGAAGCCGACTGCCGGCAGCAACGCCACCTGCATGAAGCCGAGCGCGGTGTGGGCGCGGATCGAACCGAAATTGGCGCTGTCGCCGATTACCGCCACCATCTGCCGATAGCCCTGGGCCGTGCAACGCGCCAGCAATTCGGCGAGCAGCGTGCGCCCGACGCCAATGCGTTGCGCGTCATGGACGATATAAATCGAATCCTCGACCGTGTAGCGATAGCCGGCACGGGTGCGGTACGGTCCCGCATAGGCATAGCCGACGATCCGCCCGCCCGCCTCGGCGATGATATAGGGCAGCTTGCGGCCGAGGATATCGGCCCGCCGGCGAGCCATCTCGGCCATATCGGGCGGCGTCTCTTCGAAACTTCCCAGGCCGTGGCGAACATGGTGTGCGTAGATCGTCGCGATCGTCGGCAAATCGCCGGCGACCGAATCGCGCAGGGCAGGGCGGGGCCGGGCGCTGTCGTTCATGGCTGTCTTAGCTCCACAATGGCCATTTCACCGAGGCCGCGCATCAGGGCGACGAGGTTGTCGGCGAGTTTTTGAAATCCGGCGGTCTTTTCAATGCGCGTCTCGTCCATGTAAAGGGCGCGGTTGATTTCGATCTGTAGGGCGTGCCGGCCTTCGCGCGGATGACCGTAATGGCGGGTGACGAACCCGCCGGCATAGGGATCGTTGCGGGCGACCGTGTAGCCTCGGCTTTCGAGAAAGGTTTCGGCGGTGCCGATGACGATCGGTGCGCAGGCCGCGCCGAAGCAATCACCGAGCACGAAATCGACCCGCCGCCGGCCGGGATCGCGGTCCATCGGGCCGCCGACCGACGGCATCGAATGGCAATCGACCAGCAGGCAGGCGCCGAAGCGCGCCATCGTCGCCTCAAGCAGCGCGGCGAGGCGGGCGTGATAGGGACGGTAGAGCGCTTCGATCCGCGCTGTCGCTTCGGCGAAGCTCAGCTTGTCGCGGTAGATTTCGGCCCCGTTGGCGACCACGCGCGCGATCGTGCCGAGCCCGGCGCCGATGCGCGGCGAGCGGGTGTTGACGAATTCGGGCAGACGCTCGTCGAACATCTCGGGATCGAGCTCGTACGCCTCGCGATTGGGGTCGATATAGGCGCGCGGAAAATTCGCTTTGAGCAGCGGCGCGCCTCCCGCCGGCGCGGCGGCGAACAGCTCGTCGACGAACGCATCCTCGGACCGGCGCAGGGTCAGCGGATCGAGGCGCGAACCGGCGACGAACGAGGCGGGATAGATGCTGCCGCTATGCGGCGAGGCGTAAATGACCGGCACGGTCTGTCGCTTGGGGGCGATGACGGTGTAAGGGGGATCGGGATGATCGGAGGCAGGAAGGCCGTTTAACATGGTGACGATATGTTTAACGGCCATCCGGCCGAGAGAAAAGGGCGCAATCGGTCATGCCCGGCAAAAACGGTCGCTTGACGACTCGGGAGGGAGTCATGGACAACGGTAAAAGGATCGGCTCGGTCCGGGGGGCGGCCGACCCGGAATAAGGCGAAATCGGAGCCTCCGACAGGGGTTAATTCTTCGGCAACCACGACTGTGCCAAATTGTGGGGTTGGGCGCGACCGGTCCCCGCCCGCATCGGGAAACAGGAAATCGAACATGGCGCGGATCATTCTGGCGGAAGACGACGATGCGATGCGACAGTTCCTCTCCACCGCCCTAGAGCGCGCGGGGCACGAGGTCGTCAGCTTTCCCGATGGACAGACGGCCCTTGCGGGCCTGGCCGACCATCACGATCTGCTGATCGCCGACATCGTGATGCCGGGGCTCGATGGCGTCGAACTGGCGCGCCGGGCGCGGGCGCGGGCGCCCAGCCTGCGCGTCATGTTCATAACCGGTTTCGCCGCCGTGGTGCTCGACAGCGAGAAGCCGCCGCTGCCGGGCACGGCCGTGCTGTCGAAGCCGTTCCACCTGCGCGATCTGGTCAATCACGTCGAGCGGGTTCTGGCCGCCTGAAACGGCCGGCCGGCGCGGGCGGGCCTGTGTGGGGATCGTACGGCCGGGCCAAGCGAGTGGCGCTTGCCAAGGCGGCGCGAATGAGTATAGTCCCGCCACCCCTTTTCGGACGGGCGCGTAGCTCAGCGGGAGAGCACTACCTTGACATGGTAGGGGTCACAGGTTCAATCCCTGTCGCGCCCACCATCCCGCCGATAAAAAAAATCAATCGTTTGCACCATCCGCGACGCTCGACCCCCGGGCGTTCGCTGGCGATCTTGCCACCGTTCCGGCGGTGGCGGCGCTAAATGATTATAATGTCCGCACCTCAATCGTTTCGGCGGCGGCCCGTGCCAGCCGGTTGCGCAGCGGGCGGCCGAAGGCCGGCACGTCGATCTCGAATACGTCACCCTCGCGCGCGATAACGCCGGCGGAAAAACTCAACGTCGCCGCTCCGAAGAAATGGCAATGCGCGTCGCCGGGGCGCCGGAACATCGCGTATTTGAAATGATGATGCTCCAGATTCCGCAGCGAGTGGCACATATTCGCCTCGCCGCTGAGGATTTCGTCCTGCCAGATCGGTCGCCCGTCGCGGATCAGGCGCGATTGGCCGCGAATATCGTCGGGTAGCGGCCCGGTCAGCAGTTCGGGCCCGATCGAGCACACGCGCAGCTTCGAATGCGCGCCGTAAAGATAGTTCTGGCGTTCGACCGTATGGTCGGAGAACTCGTTGGCGAGGGCAAAGCCGACGCGCCACGGCGTGCCGTCGTCGGCGACGACATAGAGCCCCGCGAGTTCGGCCTCGTCGCCGCCGGTGAGGGCAAAGGCCGGCATCGTCAGCGGCGCTCCCGGCGGCATGACGCACGATCCATCGCCCTTGTAGAACCATTCGGGTTGCGCGCCGATCTCGCCAGCCGCCGGCTTGCCGCCGTCGAGACCGAGCTTGAACATCTTCATCGAATCCGACATGGCGGCCGCGTCGCTCGCCGACAGCTTGCGGTGCATGTTGTCGCGGGCCGACGCGCTGCCGAGATGCGTGATCCCGGTTCCAGTAATGAAAAAATGGGTGGGGTCGGGGTGGTCCATGGGCGGAAGCAACCGGCCATCGCGCTCGATTTCGTCGTAATCGGCTGTTTCGTCGCCAAGGCGCGAGGTCGCCAGTTCGGCCAGATTGCAGCCTTTCGCGATCGCCTCGCGCGCGAGGACGTAGATCGATTCTGCGTCGCGGATCACCTTGAGCCGCAGACGGTTCGGTTCGACGAGTCCGACCCGCCGCGCGCCCCCCGTGGTCAGAAATTGCATCAGCCGCATTTGCCGTCTCCCGTTTTCTAGCCCGCGAACGCGGGCGCCGCCAAACCACGCACCCCCGGCCGTAGCGCGAAGAGGCCGCCGGCCAGCGGTTGCGCCCGGCGGGCGGCGTTATCGAGGCCGATCGCCGCCGTCGTGATGTAGAGCGTGTCGAGCGCCGCGCCACCAAAGGCGCAACTAGTCACCTGAGCCGCCGGCATATCGACGGTTCGCTCGACCGATCCGTCGGGCGCGAAGCGGGTCAGGCGCCAGCCGCCCCAATGGCAAATCCAGACGAAGCCTTCGGCATCTGCGGTCATGCCATCCGGGTAGCCATCGGCGGCCGCGAAGGTGACAAACGCGCGCTTGCCGGATGGAACGCCATCGGGCGACAGATCGAACGCGTATACGGTGCGCCCGATCGTATCGGTGTGATACATCCGCCGACCATCGGGGCTGAATGCCGGGCCGTTGGTGCAGACATAGCCGCCATCCATGCGCCGCCATGACAAGTCCGGATCGAGACGATAGAGCCACCCGGTCGGCGATCGCTCGCGATCATCCATCGTTCCGGCCCAGAACCGACCTTGGGCATCGCATTTTCCGTCATTGAAGCGGTTGTTCGGGCGCTCGGGCTCCGGGTCGCCGATCGGCTCGATCGTCGCTTGCGCAAGATCGACGAAAGCAAATCCGCTCTTAAAACCGGCGACGAATCCGCCGCGCCGCCGCCGGGCGATGCAGCCGATCGGCTCCGACATCGGCCAGCTTTGGCGGTTATTCGACTGCGGATGATAGCGATGCACCGCCGGACGCTTGATGTCGACGAAATAGAGCGCGCCTTCGCCCGGATCCCAGACCGGCCCCTCGCCCAGCAGCGCACCGAGGGGCCAGATGCATTCAGGCGCGGTCATCGCCGGCCCGGGCCTTGCGTCGGGTTTCGTATCCGCTCACGACCACCCCGCGTCGACGACGAAGTTCTGCGCCGTGCACATGCGGCTGTCGTCGGCGGCCAGAAACAGGACCATGCGGGCGATATCGGGAGGGTAGAGCTTTTCCTTGAGGCATTGATTCTCGGCGATCTGTCGTTCGCCGGCCTCGTCGAGCCAAAGCCTGACCTGGCGCTCGGTCATCACCCACCCGGGAACGACGGTATTAACGCGAATCTGGTCTGGCCCGAAGTCGCGCGCCAGACCGCGCGTGAGCCCGTGCACGGCCGCCTTGGCGGCGGTGTAGGCCGGATATCCGCCTTCGCCGTTGATCCAGCTGACCGATCCGAAGTTGACGATCGAACCGCCGCCGGCCGCCTTCATTTGGGGGATGACCGCCTGCGCGGCGAAAAACTGATGGCGCAGGTTGACCGCCATCCGGTCATCCCAGTAGTCGACCGTGACGTTCTCGACCTTGTGGCGGTCATCGTTGGCCGCGTTATTCACCAGAACCCGGATCGGGCCAAGCTCGCGCCGCGTCCGTTCGATCGCCGCCTGGAGGGCGGCAATGTCGCGAAGGTCGCATTGGATGAACAGCGGCGCGGGCCGGCCCGTCGCCGAAATGCGCGCCGCGAGCGCGCGCGAAGGCTCGTCGGCGATGTCGACGAAGGCGACCTTGGCGGACTGGGCGCAGAAATGTTCGACAATGCTTTCCCCGATCCCCATGCCGCCCCCGGTGACGAATACGACGCGGTCGCGAAGGCTCGGATAAATGGCGTCTTGCGTGCGCATGTAATGGTCCCCTAATGCGACTCTCGCGGCACGGCAGCGCCCCGCATGCCGACAAGAAAATCGAAATCGCAGCCGCGATCGGCCTGCAGTACACGATCGACGTAAAGCGCCTGATATCCGCTCGCCATTGCCGGTACGGGCGGCGTCCACGCCGCCATCCGCCGTTTGAGCTCGGCGGCGCTTGCGTCAAGATGCAGGCGGCGGGCGGCGACGTCGAGTTCGATCATGTCGCCGTCCCTGACCAGCGCGAGCGGACCCCCGGCGGCCGCTTCGGGCGCCACGTGCAGAACCACGGTGCCATACGCGGTGCCGCTCATCCGCGCGTCCGAGATGCGCACCATGTCGCGCACGCCCTTGCGCAGGATTTTGGCCGGCAAACCCATATTGCCGACTTCGGCCATTCCCGGATATCCCTTCGGTCCGCAGTTCTTGAGCACCATGACGCAGGTTTCGTCGATATCGAGCGCCGGATCGTCGACCCGGGCTTTATAATGCTCGATGTCCTCGAAAACTACGGCCCGGCCGCGATGCTTCATCAGCGCCGGCGTGGCCGCAGACGGCTTGATGATCGCCCCGTTCGGCGCCAGATTGCCCCGGAGCACGGCGACGCCGCCCTGCGGCTTGAACGGGCGATCGGCCGGGAAGATGACCTCGCGATTGTAACAGACGGCGCCGGCGATGTTGTCGCCAACGGCGCGGCCGCTTACGGTAGGCGCGTCGCGATGCAGCATGTTCCCCAGCTCGTTCATCACCTGCGGCAGCCCGCCGGCATAATAGAAATCCTCCATCAGATACTTGCCCGATGGCATCAGGTTGACCAGGCACGGCACGTCGCCGCCTATGCGGTCCCAGTCATCGAGGGAAAGGTCGACACCAATACGCCCCGCGATCGCCAGCAAATGTATCACGGCGTTGGTCGAACCGCCGATGGCGGCGTTGACCCGTATCGCGTTCTCAAAGGCTTTGCGGGTGAGAATTCTCGACAGGCGCAGGTCCTCGCGCACCATTCCGACGATGCGGCGGCCGGACATGTGGGCAAGGACGGAGCGCCGCGCATCGACGGCCGGAATCGCCGCGTTGGTCGGCAAGGTGACGCCGAGGGCCTCGGCCATCGAAGCCATGGTCGATGCAGTGCCCATCGTCATACAGCTTCCGGCCGAACGCGACATGCTGGCTTCGGCCTCGAGAAAGTCGTCGAGCCGCATATCTCCGGCCCGGACATCTTCGGAAAATTTCCACACGACCGTTCCCGACCCGATGGTTTCGTTGCGGAACCGGCCGTTCAGCATCGGCCCGCCGGAAACCATGATCGCCGGCAGATCGCAGCTGGCGGCGCCCATCAACAGCGAGGGCGTCGTCTTGTCGCAACCTGCGAGCAGCACTACGCCGTCGATCGGATTGCCGCGGATCGACTCCTCCACGTCCATGGCGGCGAGATTGCGAAACAGCATCGCCGTCGGCCGCAGATTCGACTCGCCGAGCGACATAACCGGGAATTCCAGCGGAAAGCCGCCCGCTTCGTAGACGCCGCGCTTCACGTGCTCGGCGAGTTCCCGAAAATGGGCGTTGCACGGGGTCAGCTCCGAGAATGTGTTGCAGATCCCGATAACCGGTCGGCCGTCGAACAGATGGTGCGGCAGGCCCTGGGTTTTCATCCAGCTTCGGTGCGCGAAGCCATCCTTGTCCAGCTTGCCGAACCATGCCGCCGAACGAAGCGGCTTTCGCGCCCTCGTCATCGGCCGCCCGTCCATTGGCGCTTTCGGGAACGCCCATCCGCCGCGAGCCCGACGCCATGCCGCCGCAGCGCCGTTACCGCGCGGCGGACGTCCTTCTCCGACTTGTCGAGAAGCCGGTTCATCGCGCGCCGCGCAGCGGTTGGCGCGCGTCGACGCAGCGCGTCCAGAATCGCACTGTGCAACGGCAGTGCATGGCGCTGTCCGCGCGGGTTGGCGCTCGATAGGTGAAACGTGATCGCAAGCACCGATTCGATCATCGCGCCAAGCGAATGGATGAGTTCGTTCCGCGTCGCCTTGAGGATGGCCCGGTGGAACTGCAGATCCGGTTCAACCCAGAGCGTTCCGTCGTCGCCGGCCGCTTCCATCCCCCGGTAGGCCCCTTCCAACCGGGCGATATCGCCGTCGTCAATGCGCCGGGCGGCGATCTCGGCCGCGGCAGGCTCGACGAGGCGGCGCAGCTCGAACAGGTCCTTGATATGGCGTTCGATCGGGCCGGCGGAAAGTTGCCACGAGAGAAGATCGGGATCGAGGAAGTTCCAGAACTCGCGCGGCCGGACCCGGGTGCCGGTCTTCGGGCGCGATTCGATCAGCCCCTTGGCGGCGAGGACCTTAATCGCCTCGCGCATCGCCGTACGGCTCACGCGCATGCGCGCGCTCCACGCCGCCTCGTTCGGGAGGAGTTGGCCCGGTTGCAGTTCGCCCTGGATGATTTGCCGGCCGATCTGATGCGCCACCAGGCCATGGAGGCTGCGCCGCGAGAAGGTGCGCGATTCCGCCGCGAGATCGCGATCGGCGGACGATTCTCCGTCGCGCGCCATGGCGGCCATTTTCGTTGCGGCGTCATTCCTCATACGATAAGCTCTCACTGCGGGACTATTCCTCATACGATAATATGAATTATGGCTCGTGAGGGCGAAACGTCAAGGAAAAGACGACCGGGGGCGGCCCGGCCCTCGGCGCGCGCGCGCGCCAAACCGCCGGTCGCCGAGGGGATCGTCACCCTGCGCAGCGGCCGTGCGTCGCTCGCCGTCGCGCCGGCAGTTGGCGGGTCGATTGTACGCTATTGGTGGGAGGTCGATGGCGCATCTATCGACTGGCTGCGGCCGACGACGCCATTCGACGTGGCCGCTGGCCGGTCGGGCGGGATGGGCTGCTTTCCGCTGGTGCCCTTTTCCAATCGCATCCGCAAGGGTCGCTTCGCCTTTCGCGGGCATAAAATCCGGTTGCCCCGGAATCAGCCGCCGTCGCCGCATAGCGAGCATGGTCATGGATGGATGGCGCCATGGTCGCCGGTCGCGCAGAGTCGAAACCGGCTGGCTATCGAATACCGGCATCCGGCCGGCGCGTGGCCATTTGCATATCGTGCGCGTCAGACGTTTCGTCTGTCTTCCCGTGCGTTGGTCGTCGAGATCGCGGTCGTCAATCTTTCGCGCCAGCCGATGCCGGTCGGCATCGGCCTGCATCCTTATTTCCCGCGCACGCCACGGACGACATTGACCGCGCGGATCGATCAAATGTGGCGCACCGATGACGAGATCATGCCGGTTGCTCTCGTCGATCCACCGCCGCGGCTCGCTCTTGATCGCGGTCTCCGCGTCACGGGAAGCAAGCTGGACAACGCCTATACGGGTTGGCGCAAGCGCGCGCGGATTTCATGGCCCGAACGCCGGGCAAACCTCGTCATCTCGGCCGAGGGCCCGTTATCCTTTTTGGTCGTCTACGCGCCGACCGGCAAGCGATATTTCTGCGCCGAGCCAGTGAGCAACTGCACCGATGCATTCAACCTCGCTACGGCCGGGCGTAACGACACGGGCATGATCGTTCTGGCACCCGGGGCCAAGGTTTCGGCGCGCGTGACCTTTCGTCCTACCCTCGATCGCGCACATCGCCGATAGCCCTCTCGAGTTTACCGCACCTGCCGTACGTCAAATTCAGAAGAAGGAGGAAACAGATGAGGAAACATGCCTTCGCTTTCGCGGCGCTCGCCGCCGTTTTTAGTGCGTATTTTGCCGGCGTTACCCCTGTCATTGCCCAGAGTAAATCGGTTGTCGTCTACAACGCGGTCAGCACGAAGTTGATGGACCGCTACGTCGAAGAGTTTCAGAAGCTCAATCCCGGCGTGAAGGTCGACGTGATAAGCGGCGGCAGCGGCGAGCTGCTGACGCGTATCCAGGCCGAAAAGGCGCGGCCTCGCGGCGACGTTCTGGTCGGACCCGACGCCGATATTTTCGATGCGGCGATCGCCCTGTTCGACGCCTACAAGTCGACGGAAGCAACCGCATTTGGCGGCGGCGCTGTCCACAAGGACGGCAAGTATTATGGGTTCTCGATGAACTTCCAG
>JACQAF010000238.1 GCA_016195145.1 Rhodospirillales bacterium | reverse complement strand
GTGCCCAGCGTCGCCAATTTCGTGCTGGTCGAGTTTCCGGCCAACGGAGCGAAGAGCGCGACCGACGCTAACGCGTTTCTCAACGCCCGCGGCATCATTCCGCGCGCGCTGGCCAATTACGGCCTGCCCAACCATCTTCGCATTACTGTCGGGACCGAGCCCGAAATGCGCGCTGCGGTCGCGGCGCTGGCGGATTTCCTGAAATGAAACGCGCCGCCAAGACGCCGTTGTTCCGGCGGGCGGCGATCATCGGTCTCGGCCTCATCGGCTCGTCGCTCGCCCGTGCGCTCCGGCGGGCCCGCGTCGCGCGCACCATCGTCGCCTGCGATACGAGCGCTGCGGTGCGCGCCAAGGCGAAGCAATTGCGGCTCGCCGATTCGATCGTCGCCGATCCCGGCACGGCGGCGACTGGGGCCGATCTCGTCGCCATCTGCACGCCGATATCGAGTTACGCCGCGCTCGCCGCGGCGGTGGGCCCGAAGCTCGCCAAGGGCGCGATCCTCACCGATGTCGGCTCGGTCAAGCGCGCGGCGATCCGCGACCTGGCGCCGCATCTGCGCAAGGGCGCGCATCTGGTCCCCGGCCACCCCATCGCCGGCACCGAGAATTCCGGCCCCGAGGCGGGCTTCGCCGCGCTGTTCGATCAGCGCTGGTGCATCCTTACCCCGCCGGCGGGCGCGAAGCCGGCGGCGGTCGGCCGCGTGGCTGAAATGTGGGGCCGGCTCGGCATGAAGGTGGCGACGATGGACGCCGAACATCACGATCGCGTGCTCGCCATCACCAGCCATGTTCCGCACCTGATCGCTTACACCATCGTCAACACGGTGGCCGATCTTGAATCGCATCTGAAGGGCGAAGTGGTGAAATACGCGGCCAGCGGCTTTCGCGATTTCACCCGCGTCGCCGCCTCCGATCCGGTGATGTGGCGCGACATCTTTCTCGAAAACCGCGACGCCGTACTCGAAATGCTCGGCCGCCTCTACGAAGACATCGCGCTGCTGCAGAAGGCGATCCGGCTTGGCGACGGCGAAACGCTGCACCGGGTGTTCAGCCGGTCGCGCCAGATCCGGCGCGGCGTCGTGCAAGCGAAGCAGGACTAAGCCGGCCTTACTCGAAACTGAGCGGCGCCAGGCGCAGCAACGGCACGTTGGCGACATAGAGCTGCCCGTCCTGGGCGGCGAGCGCGACGCTTACCCGGCCATCGCCCGGCTGACCCGGCTGGCGGGCGAGGACGTTGAGGGCGATCTTGGTGCCGGCCGCCGCGAACGGCCGGATGATTCCCGTGGCCGCCATCGCGTCGAGGGCTTCGCCATAGCCGCGCAGGCGGGCGGTGAAGGCGCCGAGCGGCCGGTTCTCGCCGTCGAGGGCGAGCGTGCCGTCGCCGTCGAACTCGAACGGTCCCCAGATCAGGGAGAGACGATCGAGTTCGATCGCGCCGCCATCGTCGCGCCAGCGTTCGACCGCCTCGGCGAAGCTGCCCGGCGTCAATCGACCCTTGAAACGGCTTTGCAGGTAGAAGCGAGCGATTTGGTCGCCAAGCGAGGGGAATGGCGTCGCCGGCAGCCGGACGCCTTCGAACAGGATGACGGCGTCGAGCGTATCGGTCCGGTAGGTCGCATCGGGAACGCGATGGAGGCGCAGGCTGAACGTTGCACGAGCGGCGCGAACCGGCGCGGCGTCGGCCGGCAGGCGCAGCTCGACCCCGCCGAGATCGAGCGCCAGCAAATCGATCTCGCCATCCGGGGCGAGGACGACGCGGGCATCGGGGCGTTCGGCCTGTATTGCCGTTTCGAGCGCAAGGCCGCCGGCTCCGCCGGCAAAACGATGTTCGCCGGGAAATTCGAGGCGGATATCGTTCGTCGCCCAGGGCCGCAACTCGGCGTGCACAGCCGCACCCCGCCAGCGCCATTGCGTGGCGCCCGCTCCGGTCAGCGCCGGCCTGTCGATCGTGACCCGCCAGGAAAACGGAAAACCGCCGACGCGAAGATCGGCGTAGTCGACGGTCAGGCCCTCGGCCCGGCGCGCTTCGGCCCAGACCGCGACTCGCTCATCGATCCGGGCGGCGATGAGAAACCAGGCCCATGTCCAGCCGATCGCCGCGACGGCGACGACAAACAGGGCGATGAAAGCTGTGCGGCGCATGGTCGCTGGTTATAAGGCTATGGGCGAACGGCGTCGAGCCGGCCGGCGCTTCCCCCGGCCGCCGCTGGCCGTTATGCTACCCGACAACCATTACTGCCGAAACACATCAGCCGAATGTCTTCTCCCGCCGATCCCCGTCTCGCGCCGTCGCCCGCCCAGCCGGATTCCCAATTGTGGCGCACGGCCGCGCCGACGTTGTTCGTCCTGATGTGGTCGACCGGTTTTATCGGCGCCAAGGCGGGGCTGCCCTATGCCGAGCCGATGACGTTCCTTGGCTTGCGCTTCGCCGTAGTCGGCGCGGTGATGCTGGTCGTCGTCGCCGCGGCCCGCGCGCCGTGGCCCAAAACATGGCACGCGGCGGGGCATATCGCCGCGGTCGGTTTGCTGATGCATGGGGTTTATCTGGGCGGCGTTTTCGCCTCGATCCATCACGGGCTGCCGGCGGGCATTTCGGCCCTCATTGTCGGGCTGCAACCGCTGTTGACGGCGACGGTCGTCGGCCCGCTCCTCGGCGAGCGGGTGACCCGACAGCAATGGCTGGGCCTCGCGCTCGGCCTCGCCGGCGTCGCGCTGGTGCTGGGCGACAACGCCTTCGACCGGGCGACCGGCGGGGCGGTGCTGCTGTCGCTGCTGGCGCTCGCCGGCATCACCGCCGGAACGCTCTATCAGAAACGCTTTGCCGCGCATGCCGATCTGCGCACCGCCGCGGTCATCCAGTATGCAACGGCGGCGATCGCCGTGCTGGCGCTGGCGGCGCCGCTGGAGACGATGCGTATTGTCTGGTCGCGCGAATTCGTACTGGCGCTCCTCTGGTTGTCGCTGGTCCTGTCGCTGGGTGCGGTCAGCCTGCTTTATCTGCTCATCCGGCGCGGCGCTGCGGCGAAGGTCGCCAGCCTGTTCTATATGGTGCCGCCGATGACTGCGGTTTTTGCCTGGTTCCTGTTCGGCGAGACGCTTGGCGGCGGGGCGCTGGTCGGCATGGCGATTGCCGTGATTGGCGTCGCCCTGGTGCAGCGGGCGTAAGGAGCGAAAAGGCCGAAGCGATGGCGCGCCAGCGGAAAGAGCCGGACAACGCAAGCTGCCCGCCGCCGGCGGACGGGGCGGATATGTGGCTGTTCGCCTACGGCTCGCTGATGTGGGACCCCGGTTTTCCGTTCGAAGAGGCGCGGCCAGCGCTGCTCAAGGGCTTCCATCGCGCCTTCTGCCTCTATTCGATCCGCTATCGCGGCACGCCCGAGAAGCCGGGGCTGGTGCTCGGCCTCGATCACGGCGGCGCCTGTCGCGGCATCGCTTATCGCATCGCCGGCTCGGGGGTCGAGAACGCGATGAGCTATCTGTGGGATCGCGAGATGCAAAACCAGTCCTATATCTGCCGCACCCTGCGGCTGCATATCGCCGGCGGGGCGGTGACGGGACGGGCCTTTGTCATCGATCGCAAGAATCCGAACTACGCCCGCAAGCTACCGTTCAAACGCACGGTGGAGCTGATTCTTCAGGGCCACGGGCAGCGCGGAACGTGCCGCGCCTATCTTGAAAACACCGTGCGGCATCTTGACAAGCTCGGCATCCCCGACCGCGGCTTGCACGAATTGTGGCTGGCGGTACGGGCGCATGATGCAAAAACGTGATGCCGCTCGCCGCCGTTCGGCGGCGGCTCACGCGCATTTCGAATAGTCGCAGCTCGTGCAGGTGTCGCAGCCTTCCTGGCGGATCAGCGCCGGGCCGCCGCATTTCGGGCACTGGCGCAAATAGCCGGCCGGCAGGCCGCGCGCCGCGCTGCCTGCGGCCGCACCCGGTCCTGCCTCGCTCCCCGTCGCGCCGGCATGGGCGGCGAGCGGCCGGGCATAGGGGTCGTGATGGTGCGATCCCGGCTGCAGGAAGCCGGTATCGATCATGTGCCGCTCGATCACCTCGCCGATGGCGGCGAGGAGCGAGGGCACGTAGCGCCCGCCCATCCACTGCCCGCCGCGCGGGTCGAACACGGCCTTGAGTTCCTCGACGACGAACGACACGTCGCCGCCGCGCCGGAACACGGCCGAGATCATGCGGGTGAGCGCCACCGTCCAGGCGTAATGCTCGGTGTTCTTCGAGTTGATGAACACCTCGAACGGCCGCCGCCGCCCGTCCTGGATCACGTCGTTGACGGTGATGTAGAGGGCGTGCTCGCTATCCGGCCACTTGACCTTGTAGGTGCGGCCGGGCAGGGCCTCGGGCCGGTCGAGCGGCTGGGTCATGTAGACGACGCCGCCGGCCTCGAACGGGTCGGCCGGGCGCACGCCGGGCTTGGTGAGGGGGAGGACCTGCTGCACCGGCTTCGCCTTTTTCCCCTCGTCCTTGACCGCGAGGACCGCGCCGGTCACCTCGTTCGGCCGGTAGGTGGTACAGCCCTTGCAGCCGAGATCGTAGGCTTGAACATAAACGTCCTTGAACGCCTCGAAGGACATGTCTTCGGGGCAGTTGATGGTCTTGGAGATCGAGGCGTCGATAAATTTCTGCACCGCGGCCTGCATGACGACATGCTCGGCCGGGGTCAGGCGCTGGGCGTCGACGAAATAATCGGGCAGCACGGCGTTGTCGCCGTAGAGCCGGCGATAGAGGCGATAGGCGTGGTCGCTCACCTCCTCGGTGCGCCGCGTGCCGTCGGGCATCAGCACGTTGCGCATGTAGCTGAAGCTGAATACCGGCTCCAGCCCCGACGACACGTTGTCGGCGAGGATCGAGATGGTGCCGGTCGGCGCGATCGAGGTGAGCAGTGCGTTGCGGATGCCGTGCCGGGCGATGGCGTCCTTCACGTCGGCGTCGAGATGCGCGATCGTCTCGCCGGCGAGATAGGCCTCGCAGTCGAACAGCGGGAAGGCGCCCTTTTCCTTGGCGAGCTCGATCGAGGCGAGATAGGCCTCGCGCTGCAGCCGGCGCAGCCAGGTTTCGGTCAGCGCCACCGCCGCCTCGCTGCCGTAGCGGGCGCGGCACATGATCAGCGCGTCGGCGAGCCCGGTGACGCCGAGTCCGATGCGCCGCTTGGCCTTGGCCTCGGCCGCCTGCTCGGGCAGGGGAAAGCGCGAAACGTCGACGACATTATCCATCATCCGCACGGCCAGCGGCACGATGCGATCGAATTCGGCCTCGTCGAGGCGGGCGTTCTCGGTGAACGGCTCGCGGATCAATGCCGCGAGATTGATCGAGCCCAGAAGGCACGCGCCGTAGGGCGGCAGCGGCTGCTCGCCGCACGGATTGGTGGCGCGGATGGTCTCGCAGTAATGGAGATTGTTCCGGCGGTTGACGCGATCGATGAAGATCACGCCCGGCTCGGCATAGGCGTAAGTGGCGCGCATGATGTCATCCCACAGCGCGCGCGCACGCACGGTCTTGTAGCTGACGCCGGCAAATTTCAGCTCCCACGGCGCATCCTGCTTCACCGCCGCCATGAAGGCGTCGGTGACCAGCACCGACAGGTTGAACATGCGCAGCCGGCCGGGCTCGCGCTTGGCGGCGACGAAGGCCTCGATATCCGGATGGTCGCAGGCGAGCGTCGCCATCATCGCGCCGCGGCGGTGACCGGCCGACATGATCGTGCGGCACATCGCGTCCCACACGTCCATGAAGGTGAGCGGGCCGGAGGCGTCGGCGCCGACGCCCCTGACCGGCGCGCCCTTGGGGCGAAGGGTCGAGAAATCGTAGCCGATGCCCCCGCCCTGCTGCATGGTCAGCGCCGCCTCGCGCAGATGCGCGAAGATGCCGCTCATGTCGTCGGGGATCGTGCCCATGACGAAGCAGTTGAACAGCGTCACGTGGCGCGCCGTGCCCGCGCCGGCGACGATGCGCCCGGCCGGCAAATACTTGAAGCCGTCGAGCGCGCTGTGGAACCGTCCGGCCCACAGGGCCTGGTCCTGCTCCGGCGCGGCGAGGGCGGCCGCGATGCGCCGCCAGGAATCGTCGAGGGTCTTGTCGATGGCGGCGCCATCGGGGCCCTTGAAGCGATATTTCATGTCCCAGATCTGCTGGGAAATGGCGGCGACGGGGGGCATGGCCATGCGGGCGGCACTCGTGCTGCG
>JACQAF010000004.1 GCA_016195145.1 Rhodospirillales bacterium | reverse complement strand
GGCGCAGACCCTGCGCGCCAAGCACTGGACGACCTTCAGCACGGTGTCCTGGCCCCTGATGCGGCCGGGGGTGGCCAACGCCTTCCTCCTCGGTTTCGTCGAGAGCCTCGCCGATTTCGGCAATCCGCTCGTCCTCGGCGGTAATTTCGAGGTGCTGTCGACGAAAATCTTCTTCGCCGTGGTCGGCGCGGCTCACGACCAGGGGCGCGCCGCCGTGCTGGCGATCATCCTGCTCGGCTTCACACTCTCGGCTTTCTATGCCCAGCACCGTTGGCTCGGCCGGCGCTCCTATACCACCGTCACCGGCAAGGGCGATTCCGGCATGCCTCCGCCCCTGCCGCGCCGGATCCGATGGCTGTGCTATGCGGTGGCGCTGCCCTGGGCGCTGCTCACCTTCGTCATCTATGCGGTCATCCTGCTTGGCGGGTTTGTACGCTCGATGGGCCGTGACTATACCTTCACCCTCGACCATTACCTGACCGGGTTCTCGGTCGAGCGGACCGCCAAGGGCTTGCTGTTTACGGGCTCAGCCTGGAATTCGTTCTGGACCACGCTGGAAATCTCCGCCATCGCCGCACCGCTCACCGCCGCCATCGGCCTGCTCACCGCCTATCTCCTCGCCCGGCAGCGTTTCGCGGGTCAGCGCAGCTTCGAGTTCGCCACAATGCTGAGCTTCGCCATTCCCGGCACCGTGGTCGGCGTCAGCTACATCCTCGCCTTCAACGTGCCGCCGATTGAGTTGACCGGCACCGGAATCATCCTGATCATTTGCTTCATTTTCCGTAACATGCCGGTCGGCGTGCGCGCCGGCGTCGCGACGATGAGCCAGATTGACAAAAGCCTCGACGAGGCGTCGCTGACCCTCGGCGCGCGCTCCTTCGCCACCGTGCGACGGGTGATCCTGCCGCTTCTGCGCCCGGCAATCGTCGCTTCGCTGGTCTATAGCTTCGTGCGCGCGATGACCGCCGTCAGCGCGGTGATCTTTCTGGTCACGGCGCAATACAACATGGCGACCGCCTATATCGTCGGCCGCGTCGAGGCGGGCGAATTCGGCCTCGCTATCGCCTATTCCTCGGTTCTGATCCTGGTCATGCTGGCCGCAATCCTGTTCATCCAGCTCATCGTCGGCGAGCGGCGGATCGGTCGCCGGCCGGCTGGCGATCTCGCCTTCCAGGGCAGCGGCTGACGCACCTATCCATAATCCTTCCACCAATTTATCATCATGCCCGACAACGGAGTGCACCCATGACGATCTCTCGCCGGTTTCTGATGCTCGCGGCGCTCGTGCTGCCCCTCGCCGTTCAGCCGGCCACCGCGCAGGCCCAGGGCCAGCTCACCGTCTATTGCAGTGTGCTTATCGACTGGTGCCAGCTGATGACCAACGAGTTCGAGAGCACAACCGGCGTTAAGGTCACCATGACCCAGAAAGGCTCCGGCGAGACCTTCGCCCAGATTCGCGCCGAAGCGACCAATCCGCGCGCCGATATCTGGTGGGGCGGCACAGGCGATCCGCATCTCCAGGCGGCCGAGGCTGAGTTGACCCAGGAATACCGCTCGCCCACCCTGCCCAAGCTTCACCCTTGGGCGCAACGCCAGGCGACGCAATCAGGCTACCGGTCGGTCGGCATCTACGCTGGCGCGCTCGGCTTCGCCTATAACACGCAAATTCTCGCCCGCAAGAACCTGCCCGAGCCGCGCTGCTGGAGCGATCTGCTCAAGCCCCAGTACCGCGACGAGGTGCAGATGTCGAACCCGGCGTCCTCGGGCACCGCCTACACCGCCGTGGCAACGCTGGTACAGCTGTTCGGCGAGGATGGCGCATTTGACTATCTCAAGCAGCTTCATCGCAACATCAACCAGTACACCCGGTCCGGACCGGCGCCGGCGCGTAACGCCGCCCGCGGCGAGACGACCATCGGCATCATGTTCCTCCACGACGCGGTCGCCGAGGCAATCGAGGGCTTCCCAGTCAAGGTCGCGGCCCCGTGCGAGGGCACCGGCTACGAGATCGGCTCAATGAGCATCATCAAGGGTGCGCGCAATCTGGAAAACGCCAAGAAATGGTACGAATTCGCCCTCTCTCCGGCCGGCCAGAATCTCGGCGCGCGGGCCAAATCCTACCAGGTGCCCTCGAATATCGACTCGGTTACGCCGGCGCAGGCGCCCAAGCTCGCCGACATCAAGCTGATCGATTACGATTTCGCCAAATACGGCTCGTCGAATGAGCGCAAGCGGCTGATCGGCCGGTGGGAAAAGGACGTCGGCAGCCTGCCGAAGTGACGACCGGAGCCCTAGGCACATGAACAAGTCCGGTCCCGCGTCGGTTGAGTTCCGCGCCGTCACTAAGCGCTATGGCCCGGTGGCGGCTGTGGAGTCCGTGTCGTTTACCATCGAGCCGAGCACGCTCGTCACCCTGCTCGGCCCGTCCGGTTGCGGCAAGACGACGACATTGGGCCTGATCGCCGGCCTCGAGATGGCGAACGAAGGACAGATACTGATCGGCGGCCACGACGTCACCCGTCTGTCGGCGGCCGATCGCGATGTTAGCATGGTGTTTCAGTCCTACGCCCTGTTCCCGCACATGACGGTGCTGGAGAATGTCGCCTATGGACCGACCGTCAGCGGCATACCCAAGGCGCAGGCGCATAGGCTAGCGATGGACAAGCTTGTCTTGGTCGGCCTGGAGGACCTCGGCAAACGGCTGCCGTCGGAACTATCCGGCGGCCAGCAGCAGCGCGTCGCCGTCGCCCGCGCGCTCGTGCTTGAGCCGCAAGTGCTGCTGTTCGACGAGCCGCTGTCGAATCTCGACGCCAAGCTCCGCCGCCGGGTGCGCGAGGACATCCGCGACCTGCAGCGCAAGCTCAACCTAACCGTGGTTTATGTCACCCACGACCAGCAGGAAGCGCTTGCCGTTTCCGACCGCATCATCGTCATGTCGAACGCCGTCATCGCCCAGTCCGGAGCGCCGCGCGATCTTTACGAGGAGCCAGCCAGCCTGTTCGTCGCCGACTTTATCGGCGACGCCAATCTCGTCGCGGCGGAAATTTCGGCCGTGCAGGGCGCGCGGGCCCGGGTGCGCGTCGGCAATATCGATCTTGACCTGCCCCACCGTGGCGCCCCGCCGGGCGTTGCAAAGGTCGCGGCCCGGCCAGAATCGCTGTTGCTCAGCGCCGCGTGCCCGCCCCGGCCGGCGCTCGCCGGCATCGTCGCCAAGGCGGCTTATCTCGGCACTCATATGGAATACACGGTGACGACGGCGCTGGGCGATCTATTCGTCGTCGACCGGTCGGTGATGCGCCCGCTTACGCCTGGCGCAGCGGCGTGGATCGAATTCGCCGATCACGGGGTTACTGTCGTGCCGCTGTAACCGTGCCGCCGCTGGTGCGCCGCGTCCGCTCGGCCGCCAGCCGGCTCGCCCGCAACTGCCCCGCTTGTTCGAGGATCGGATAGGCGACCGAGGTTAGGTGCGAGTTGATGCGCTTGAGGTCGCGCAGGATATCGAGGTGCAGGGAACTGGTCTCGATGCTTTCCGCCCGGCCGCTGCGCAGCCGATCGAAATGCCGTTCCGACGCCTGACGTTCGCGCTCACGGAACTGAACTTTCTGTTCGAGAAGCTGGCGCGCAGTTTTCAGATCGCCGGCGATGAACACGCCGAGCGCCAACTTGAGATTGGCCAGCAGCTGGGCGTGCATATCGGCGATGTCGGTGAAACCTTCGTCTGAAAAGCGCAGCCGGTGCTTGATCTTCTTCTCGGCCAGCTCGATCAGGTTCTTGTCGACGATGTCGCCGATATGTTCGAGGTTGGTGGTGAAGGCGATGATCTCCATCGCTCGCCGACTGTCGGCCTCGCCCATCGTGTCGCGGTTGATCTGCGTCAGATAGAGTTTGATCGCCTCGTGCAGGCGATCGACGATATCGTCCTTACGGCAGATTTCGGCGGCGAGCTTGCGGTCATCGGTCTGGAAGACCTTGAGCGTGTCGCGCAGCATGCTTTCGAGCGTGTCGCCCATACGCAGCGTCTCGCGCGCCGCCGCCGATACCGCGAGCGTCGGCGTTTCGAGCGACGTGGTGTCGAGATAGCGTGGCTTCGAGGGGTCGTCCACCTCGATGCTATCGGGCAGCAGCCGTTCGGCCAGCTTGGCCGCTAGCCCAACCAACGGCAGGAAAATCACCATCAGCGCCAGATTGAAAGCGGTGTGGAAATTAACCACCAGCCGCGCCGGCGTCGGATCGAGGGCGGTCAACCATTGCGCCGCCAGACCGAGGAACGGCAAGGCGAGCGCACATCCGATAAGCCGGAAGCCGGCATTGCCGAGCGTCACCCGCCGCGCCGCCGCGTCGCCGCGCCAGGTTGCGACGATCGAGGGCAAGGCGCCGCCGAGATTGGCCCCGAGCACCAGCGCCAACGCCGTGCCGGTCGGCAGCACGCCGATGCTGGCCATCGACATGATCAGCAGGATGATCGCCAAGCTGGAATGCGCGAGCCAGGTCAGCCCGGCAGCGATCAGCACGGCGATGATCGGCGCCCCGGTCAGCGCCGCGAGCAGAACTTCCATCGTCGTCGAATCGCGCACCGGCTGGGTGGCGGCAACAATCAGGTGCAAGGCCAGCAGC
The DNA here is from genome assembly GCA_016195145.1 of Rhodospirillales bacterium. Classification (GTDB taxonomy): domain Bacteria; phylum Pseudomonadota; class Alphaproteobacteria; order CACIAM-22H2; family CACIAM-22H2; genus JACQAF01. The sequence continues at coordinate 12,326 of JACQAF010000004.1, read as the reverse complement.
ATCAACCCAAGACCGATCCCCGCCCGGCCGAGATCGCGCGGCCGCGAGGCGGTGCCGGTCATGAACACGGTGACACCCGCGAGGATGAGCAGCGGCGACAGCCAGGACAGGTCGAAGGACAGCACCTGGGCGACCAGCGACGTGCCGACATCCGCCCCGAGCATGACGGCAAGCGCCGGCGCAGTGGCCATCAATCCGCGCTCGGCGAACGAGGCGGTCATCAACGCCGTCGCCGTGCTGCTTTGCAGGACGGCGGTCACGCCGAGGCCGGCGGCAAGCGCGCTCAGCCGGTTGCGCAGGCCGATGCCGATCAGCCGGCGCAGATCGCCGCCATAGGCGCGCATGATTCCCGTGCGCACCATGCGCAGGCCCCAGAGCAGGAGCGCCACGCCGCCGAAGAGCTGGATCAGAAGTGTCGTCGCGGATGCAGAAATTTTCGGGCGCTCCTTTGGGTCGCCGTCAATCGCGGCGCACTGCCCCCGGTCGATCGCAAATTTACAACGACCTGAAATAATGAACCGGTGACGCTCGAATGCAAGGGGAATCCACGCGGCCGAGCCCGAAGCTCACCCTGCCTATGTCTTATAGTCCGGCCGCCTGCGCCAACGGGCGGAGGTGGTCGTACCCAATTCGGGCGTAGGTGAGGGGGTGCGCTTTTGCCGGATCCTGTTCCGCCTCGACCACCAGCCAGCCCTTGTAGGCACGGTCAGCCAACGCCGGTAGCACCGCCTTGTAAGCGACGCTGCCATCCCCCGGAACGGTGAAAACCCCGGCGAGAACCGCGTCGAGAAAGCTTCGATCGCCGCGCCGGGCCTCGGCCAGGACAGCGGCGCGCACGTCCTTGCAGTGGACATGGGCGATCCGCGCGCCGTGCCGGCCGGCAACCGCGACCGGATCGCCGCCGGCATAGGTCAGATGCCCGGTGTCGAGCAGCAGCCCCACCTCCGGTCCGGTTTCGGCCATCAGCCGGTCGATCTCGGCCTCGGTTTCGACGACCGTTCCCATGTGATGGTGATACGCCATCCGCACGCCGTTGCCGTGCACCCCATACCCGATAACAGGGTGAGATGGTCCTCGACAGCGGCGATTTCGGCCGCCGCCGGCCGCTCCAGCAGGTTCGATCCGTACCAGCCCGAAACCAGGGTGAGCCCGTGGCGATCGAGAATCGGCCGCAGGGCGTCCGCCCGGCGGGGAAACTTGTTGCCCAGCTCGACCCCCTCGTAGCCCGCCTGTTTCGCCTCGGCGAGACAGACTTCGAGGGGCGTTTCACTGCCCAGCTCCGGCATGTCGTCGTTGGTCCAGGTCAGCGGATTAATGCCGATACGCACGGCCATATGCCTAAGCTCCCAGTTGTTGACGTCGTCGGGCCCGCAGATAGGCGGCGCGGGCCGCCTTGGCCGCACGGCCGCGCGGCGTGGCGCTTACCGCCACGTCCCACCACGCCCCACCCTCGCCGGTCGAGATCGCCGGATCGGTGTCGATCACCACGACGTAGGTCCGCCGCGCGCGCCGCGCGCGCGCCAAGGCCTCGGGCAGGTCGGCAAGGCTGGCGACTTTTTCCGCCCCCGCGCCGAGGCTGCGGGCATGGGCAGCAAAATCGATTTGCGGCGCAGCCGTATCCAGAAGGTTGTTGAACGGCGCGCCGCCGCAGGCCTGCTGTAGCCGGTTGATGCATCCGAAACCGCGATTGTCGAGCATGACGATCATCAGCTTGGCGCCAAGGGCGACCGAGGTGGCAATCTCGGAATTCATCATCAGATAGCTGCCATCGCCCACCAGCACATAGACTTCGCGCCGGGGTGCCGCCAGCTTCGCGCCCAGGCCGCCGGCAATCTCGTAACCCATGCACGAATAGCCGTACTCGACGTGATAGGCGGTCGAATCCCCGGCCCGCCACAGTTTGTGCAGCTCCCCCGGCAGGCCGCCAGCGGCACACACGACCATGTTTCGCCGGCCGGCGAAACGGTTCACTGCCCCCAGAACCTGGGCGTCGCTCGGCAAGCCATTCGTCTTCGCCGGAGCGACGAGCCGGTCGACCGTGCGCTGCCACCCCCGGATCAGCCGCGCCGCCCGGCCGGTCCAGGCCGCAGGGGCATGCCAGCGCCCGAGTTTTGCCTCCAGCGCTTCGATCCCGGTCTTCGCATCGGCGACCAGCCCAAGCGCCCCGTGCTTCGCCGCATCGAAAGCGGCGACATTGAGTTGGATCAGGGTCAGGTGCCGATGGGCGAACAGGGCGCGCGAACCGGTGGCGAAATCGCCCATCCGGGTACCAACAGCCAGCACCGTATCCGCCTGCGCCGCGAGGGCGTTGGCCGCACTCGATCCCGTGACCCCGATCGACCCGACATTCGCCGGATGGTTCCAGGCGAGGCTTCCCTTGCCGGCCTGCGTTTCCGCCACCGGGATTCCCCGCCGGCCAGCAAACCCGGCCAGCACGTCTTCGGCAAACGAATATTTCACGCCGCCGCCGGCGACAATCATCGGCTTGCGGGCCGCCTTGAGCGCCGTTACTGCCGCCGCCAGGTCCCCCGCATCCGGCGCCGGGCGGCGCAACCGGTGAATACGGGGGCGGAAAAAGTCCGCCGGATAATCGTAGCTTTCGGTCTGCACGTCTTGGGGCAGGGCGAGGGTCGCCGGCCCGCATTCGGCCGGGTCGGTCAGCACCCGCAAGGCCGCCGGCAGGCTGGTCAGGATCTGCTCCGGCCGGGTGATCCGGTCCCAGTAGCGCGATACCGGCCGGAAGCAGTCATTGGCCGAGATCGTCGGGTCGCCGAAATTCTCGATTTGCTGGAGAACCGGGTCTGGCCGCCGGTCGGCAAAGACATCGCCCGGCAGCAGCAACACCGGCAGCCGGTTGACATGGGCCAGCGCCGCAGCGGTCACCATGTTGGTGGCGCCGGGACCGATCGAGGTCGTACAGGCCATCATCCGCCGGCGGGCATGGGTCTTGGCATAGGCGATGGCGGCGTGGGCCATCGCCTGTTCGTTATGGGCGCGGAAGGTCGGCAGCCGCGCGCCGGCTGCCCGCAAGGCGGGCCCCATCCCGGCAACATTGCCATGACCGAAGATCGCGAACACGCCCCCGAAGAGCGGCATGACGCGGCGGTCGACCTGCACCGCCTGCGCCGCCAGATAGCGGACCAGCGCCTCGGCCATGGTCAGACGAACGGTCGCCATTCGGATCCTCCCTCTTTTTGGTTATCTCGCCGACGACGATTCCGATTGACGTTGGCGCAGACCTTACGGATTTATGGCGGACCAAACAAGCCGTCACACGGCGCGGAATCAGCCCGCCGCCTAGCCTTCACTCGAGGAAACCATGCTTACCTTTGCACAGTTCGGCGCCGGGCGGATCGGCGCGATTCACGCCGCCAATCTTGCCGCATCCGGCGACGCCCAGCTCCGTTACGTGGTCGATGTCGACGCCAAGGCGGCCCGCCGGCTTGCCGACACCCATGGCGCCCGCGTCGCCGACGCGCGTACCGTTTTTGCCGACCCCGAAATCGACGCCGTGATCATCGCTTCGTCGACCGACACCCATGCCGATCTCGCCATCGCCGCCGCCAAGGCCGGCAAGGCGATTTTCTGCGAAAAGCCCATCGACCTGTCGTTGAAGCGCGTCGATGCATGCCTTGCCGCGATCAAGAAGGCCAGGGTGCCGATGTTCGTCGGCTTCAACCGGCGCTTCGACCCGAGTTTCCGCGCGCTGCGCGACCGGCTCGCCACCGGCGAGATCGGCGAGGTCGAACAGGTGATCATCTCGAGCCGCGATCCGGGCCTGCCGCCCCTCGCTTATCTTAAGGTCGCCGGCGGGCAGTTCCGCGACATGACCATTCACGATTTCGACATGGCGCGCTGGCTGCTTGGCGAGGAACCGGTCGAGGTCTACGCGACCGGCAGCTGCCTCGTCGATCCGGCCGTCGCCCGGCTCGGCGACATCGATTCGGCGATGGTCGTCATGCGTACAGCGAGCGGCCGGCTGTGCCACATCAACAACAGCCGCCGCGCCAGCTACGGTTATGACCAGCGCATCGAGGTTCACGGTTCGCTCGGCCGGCTGATGGCCGGCAATCATACGCCGACCAGCGTCGAACTGGCCGACAAGAACGCCGTCAGCCGAGACAAGCCGCTTTATTTCTTCCTCGAACGTTACGCCGAGGCGTACCGGATCGAGCTTGCCGCCTTCGTCGCGGCCCTAGCCAAGGGGAAGACGATGCCGGTCACCGCCGAGGACGGCCGCCAGGCCCTCGTCCTCGCCGAGGCGGCGCTCAAATCCATCAACACCGGGCGGCCGGTGAAGGTCGCCGCCATCGCCGGGAGGCGCGCATGATCGATATCCGGCTCGACGGAAAAATTGTCCTGATCACCGGCGGCACGCAGGGCGTCGGCGAGGGAATCGCCCGCGCCGCCGGCGCCGCCGGCGCCGCCGGCCTGTGTATTACCGGGCGCGACAAGAAGCGCGGCGAGAAGACGTCACCGCCTGCCGCGGGTTGGTCGCCGAGGCCGAGCGGCGTTTCGTCCGGATCGACGGGCTGGTCAACGCGGCGGGACTTACCGATCGCGGTACCCTTGAGGATACAACGGTCGAGTTGTGGGATCGTCTGTTTGCGGTCAATGTCCGCGCGCCGTTCGTCCTGACGCAAGAGTTTGTGCGCCGGCTCAAGAAGGCGGGACGGCCGGGCAGCATCGTCAACATCATTACCCGGTCGAGCCATGGTGGGCAGCCGTTCCTCACCGCCTATTCCGCGTCGAAGGGCTCGCTCGCCGTCCTGACCAAGAACAACGCACATGCCCTGCGCTTCGCGCGCATTCGCGTCAATGGCATCAATATCGGCTGGACCGACACCCCCGGCGAGCACGTGATCCAGCAGCGCGACGGCAACCCGCCCGACTGGCTGGCGCGGGCGGAAAAGGCGCAACCGTTCAGGCGGCTGCTCAAGCCGGCTGACATCGCAACCTTCACCGTCTATCTTTTAAGCGACGCCGCCGAGATGATGACCGGAGCGGTCGTCGATTTCGACCAGAACGTGATGGGCGCTTACGATTGAGTGAATCACCCGCCGGACCGCCATTTTCATCGACCGTTTCTCTGTCGAACGAAGAAATTGCCGTTCGCGTTCGCGGCGGCGTGAAAGTCGTCGTTCCAGCCTCGATAAAGGAAATCACAACATACGTTCTCCTTGAACAAGAAGACTGGTTCGAAGCGGAGATCGGCTTCATCCGCAATCTTACGATGCGAGGGATGACGGCAATTGATATCGGCGCCAATTACGGCGTCTATTCGCTTGCACTTGCTATCGGCGCCGGAGCAAAAGGTCATGTCTTCGCTTTCGAGCCGGCATCCGACACAGCAGCATTCTTACGCAAAAGCGTGGCGCTGAACCATCTACCGTGGATTACTGTCGTACAGGCAGCTCTCAGCGACCGCATTGGCGAGGCCGTGCTGGTCGGACAGCAGGCTGAAACTAAAGCGTTACAACCCGGACTTCCGGTTGGCACTGGCGAAGCTGTCGTCGTAACGACCCTTGACGCATGGGCGGCACCCAAGCGTTTACCTGATGTCGATTTCGTCAAGATTGATGCAGAGGGCGCAGAAGCGAGCATCATTGCCGGAGGACAAGATTTTTTCCGCCGTTACGATCCGCTCATCATGATCGAGATTAAGCACGGCAACGATTTCGATTTGAATGCGGTCTGCGTCCTGCGCCAATTAGACTATACGCCCTATCGTCTCGTGCCTGGGCTTGGATTGCTTGCGCCAATATCAGACGATATCCTGGCTGGCGGCCGGGGAACATTCGACCCTTATCAGTTAAATCTCTTTTGTTGCAAAAAGACACGCGCGGCAGAACTTCATGACCGGGGTCTGCTCGCGTCCGACGACGTGCCGGCGCCCGTACTTTCATCAGCTGGCGCCGGATTATCGTGGCTTCGTCAGCAGAGGTTTTTTCTGTCGTTTGCACAACTAGCGGACCGGTTCGCAACTAATTCCAGCGCCACGAATGTGTACTGCTCCGCATTAGATCATTATGCCCTTGCCTGCGATATCGCTCTCGATGCTAATGCACGCCTAGAACATCTGAAAGCTGCGAGAAACGCGCTGATTGAGGCTACAGCCCGCGACCGAAGCATCGGGCGATTATGCGCCCTCGCACGGATCGAGGCTGAATTTGGTTTTCGTCGTAATGCGCTCGATAGAGTGGCGGAGATCGCGCAAATCCTCTCTCGTTCCGGAGCATCATTCGAAGAGCCGTTCCTGCCGCCATTACGACGGTTTGACAAAATTGCGCCTGGCGAGAATTTATCTAACTGGCTTATTGCCGCCGTGTTCGAGTTAGGCGAATCTCTGGCTTCATTTTCATCAATATTCTCACGCGGCGATATGCTCGATGAACTGCAGTTTATCGTCGGAACTCCGTTTGCCTCGCCGTCCCTTGAGCGTCGACGGCAATTGTTGCGCCTTCGTTTGGGACTCCAGACCAGAATCGAGCCTGCCCCTCTCCTTGCCGTTGTCAGTGACGATCACCTGAATCCCGAACTTTGGAGTCTTGCAGGACCTCAACCCTGGATCTCGTCGCGTTAATTCTCACTTGTGAACTAACTTGCGCAGTTTGTAACGCAACACTTTGCCCATCACGTTGCGCGGCAGCGCGTCGATGAACACAACGTCGTGTGGATGCTTGAAGCGGGCGAGGCGGCCGCTGAACAACGCCTTGACCGCCGCCGCATCGATGGCCGCGCCGGGTTTTCGCGCCGCCACTACGACCGGCACTTCGCCCCATTTCGGATCGGGGCGGGCGACCACCGCTGCTTCGGCAATTGCCGGGCATTCGTCGAGAACGGCCTCGATCTCGGCCGGGTAGATATTCTCGCCGCCGGAAATAATCACGTCCTTTTTGCGCTCGTCGATCCAGAAATAGCCGTCACTGTCGCGATGGCCGATATCGCCGGTGTGGTACCAGCCGCCGGCCAGTGCCTCGGCCGTCGCCGCCGGGTCGCGCCAGTAACCGGTCATCACGTTCGGCGCCCGAATAAGGATTTCGCCGGCGCAATCGCCCGCCACGTCATGACCCGCTTCGTCGACCACGCGCACCTCGCAATCGAGCGCCGGCAACCCGCACGACCCTTCCTTGCGCAAGGCGTCGGCGCGTTTGAGTACGATCGACACCGGACCGGTTTCGGTCGCGCCGTAGATCTGACCGACAGGCACATTGCGCCGATGAAACGCCCGGATAAGATCGACCGGGACGATCGACGATCCCGCCATGGCGAAACGCACACTCGACAGATCGGAGTCGCGCCAGCGAAGATGCTCGATCATCGCCTTCATCACCGCCGGAACGAGCAAAAGAAGTGTCGGCCGCTCGGCCATGATCGCCGCCAGCGCCATATCGGGCGCAAAACGCGGCTGGAGAATTACTGTCGCGCCGATGGACAGCGCGGGGACCGTCTGGTTGTTGAGGCCGCCGGTATGAAACATCGGCAGGAAAGTCAGGATACGGTCGGCGGCGGTCATCTCATGCGCATCAACGCTGAGCCACGTATTGGCCGCGACCGTCGCCTGCGTATGAACCGCGCCTTTGGGCCGGCCAGTGGTGCCCGATGTATAGACAAGCAGCGCCGGGTCATCGGGCCTTCCCAGGATGGCGCCCAGGCGCGCGCAGGCGAACAGCAGTTCGATATATTGCGGGCAGTTATAGGCAAGGATGGCGACGCGATCGCCGCGGCCGATTGAATACCTGCCCGCCAGCGCCACCGCAGTCCGCTCGATGCGACGGGCAAGGTCGGCGTAGGAAATATCCTTGCCTTGCCAGCGCAGGGCCGCCCGCGCCGGCGTGAGTTCGGCGTGTACCTCTATCCACGTCGAAAGATCACGGGGCGCTGCGGCAACCGGAGTCACTCGTCGGTCTCGCCCGGTTCGTAGAGCGTTTCGCGGCCGAGGCGGTCGAGGCATAGTTCGGCCGTCCACGGCAGCATCAGAGAACCGCAGCGGCTGTCGCGGTACAGTCGTTCGAGCGGCAGGGACTTCAGCATCGACTGACCGCCGCATGTACGGATGGCGAGCCGGCATATCTCGTTGGCGTTCTCCATGATCGTGTACTGGGTCGCATAGCAGCGCAACCGCTCTTCTTTCGACGGGTTAACCTTGGCCTCGGCGATCGTGCGCTCGAACAGCGCACGAGTCTGTTGCAGCCGGATATACATTTCCGCCGTCGCGATCTGTTTGGTCGGATACATCCGCCGCTTGACCGGCGGTTGGCCCTCGACCTCGCCGCGCAGATAGCTGAGCGTGAAATCGTACGCCGCCTGGGCGATGCCCATATAGGTGGGCGCGAGCGTCAGGAACATGTACGGCCAGCTCGATGCCGCACGGAAATAGAGCCCGCGCGGCATGAGCTGCGCGTCATCGGGCACAAAGACATCCTTGAGCACCAGCGTGCGCGACACCGTGCCCCGCATGCCAAGCGGGTCCCAGTCGCCGGTGATGGTGAGGCCGGCCGTATTCGCCGGTACGGCGATATAGAGCGTGTCGCGCATCGAACGGTCGGGCTTGTCCTCGGTGCATAGCACGCCGTAATAATCAGCCGCGCCCGAGAGCGAGGCGAAAATCTTCTTGCCGTTGACCCGCCACCCGTCCTCGACCTTGGCCGCGACGGTGCCGAATGGCGCCTTGCCGGCAGCTGCGGCGCTGCCTTCGGAGAAGGGCTGGGCGTAGACCGCGCCGTCTTCGACAATGCGACGGAAATGCGCGCGTCGGAGGGATTCAAGCTCGGCGCGCTCGGCTGTAGTCATCTCGAGATCGTCGGCCAGCGGTCCGGTCCACAGGGCCGAGCTTGCATGCATGTTGAAGGTCAGGGCCGTCGCCCCGCACCAGCGGCCCAGCTCGGCCGAAACCAGGCAGTAAGTCTCGAAATCCGCGCCAAGGCCGCCATAGGCCTGCGGCACGCACAGCCCAAGCAGCCCTTGGGCGCGCAGATCGTCGTAATTCTCGAATGGAAAGCTCGCCTCGCGATCGTATTTCTCGGCCCGCGGCGCGAATTTCTCGCGGCCGAGCCGGCCGGCCAGCGCGACAAGCTCCGTCTGACGGTTCTTGCCGAGTTTTGCGGGCGAAGAATGGCGGGCGCTGTTCATGGTCGTCTCCCCGGTCAGTCGGGCGCGGTCAAGCGAGATCGCCCTGCAGCGCGCCGCGTTCAACGATCACCTCGTCATCGAGACGGATCGTGCAATTGCGCAACGGCAGGTCGAAATGGCCAAGTGTGTGCCGGCCGGCCGCCTCGTTGGCCCCGGTTGAATAGAGGAAGTTGCCGGCGAAGGCGCGTAGCTCCGTGCCATTGGTGTCGCGTTTGTCATACATGGCGAGCGATTCCCACCGGGCGCGGGGATTCATGCCCCAGCCGACATGGCTGACCGCATAGGCCTCGCGGTCGCCCCAGGCGGCGAAATAGGAACGCATCAGTTCGGCGTCGAGACCGTCGCCCTCGATCTTCACCACATAGTCCTTCTCGACCGTCAGCCGCACCGGCGATTCGACGTAGCGCTTGAAGGTAAGGTTCACGTCGCCGGGCGCCAGCACCAGCGTGCCTTCGACCGATCCGGCGCGCGGAAAACACAGGCAGAGCCCGCCCGGCCAGTGGGCGACCGTCCCCGGCCGGTCGCACCATCCCCACACGCCGGCCGCCGGCGCGCCGCTGACCGCGATCTTCAAATCGGTGTCGGCGGCGGACGCGACGTGCATCCGCGACGCCGCCTTGAGGCGCTGCACGCCGGCCTTTACCTTGGCCTCAAGCGCTGGATCGGGCACAAGCCGTTCCAGCGCCTCCGGATGCTCGTTGCTGACCATCAGCAGCCGCGCCCCGCCCTTGAGGATTGCCGGCAGTTCCGGCGCATGCAGCATCCCTTCGACCGTCAGGTCGACAACCAGCCCCGCCCCGGCCAGGGCGGTAACAACCGGCGCCAGCCCCTGAACCGCATTCGACGCCCCGGTTGAACGCACCGGAACCGGCGCGGTTTGCGGCGGGGTGGGAACGACGACGCGGAACGGCCGCGCCTTGAGGCGGAGCAGGGCCAGCTCGGCCAGTTCGACATTGAGCGCACGCGACTGCGTTTCGCACAGGATCGCCACCGCCTCGTCTGGCGCGACCTTGCACAGGGCGAAGGTCGCCGCGAAGGCCGCGATCCATTTTTCCTCGATACGATCAGCCAGCATGGTTCCGTCCCCCTACCCGGCGCGATTTTCTTTTCTTTATATATGAAAAATCATTTAATGAAAATTCACATTCTCATTGCCCGGCGATTGTGGTTTGATGGCCCCGACGCGCGGCTGCCTACCGCCGCATTGCTCTGTGCGGATGCCTTATGCGCCGAACTGCCGCCTCTTCGTCGTTCGTCGACGATTATCTCTCGTATCTCCTCGCCCGCGCCAGCCATCGCGTGAGCCGCGAATTCCACGCCCAGCTCAAGCCCGCGGGTCTGTCAGTCCCTCAGTGGCGCGTGCTGGCGACGCTGGTCGACACCCCCGGCATGTCGCTCGGCGCGCTGGCTGAGGCCGTCCTGTTCAAGCAGCCGACCCTGACCAAGGTCATCGACCGGATGGAACGCGATGGCTGGGTCGGGCGCCAATACGGCCAGCGAGATCGCCGCAAAATCCGCGTTGTCATTACCCCGCGTGGGCGCAAGGTCGTGCGCGGCCTCCTCGTCAAGGCCAAGGCGCATGAGCGGACCTGTCTCGCCGCCTTTACCGATGCCGAGATCGCCAAACTCAAGCGCATGCTGCGCGACCTGCTTCAGCGTAGCAAAAACGGCTGATTTTATTTATCTTTTGATATATTTCGGCAACCGAAACAGTTGAATTCGTCAACTGTCGGCGGTTAACTGGCGGTTTCTTCGGGGTATGCATCCCTTTGTGTCGACCGCCGATCCCGGCGAAAACCGGCACGGCATAATCGAAAGACTTGACCCGTTTGTCCGATATGCAGCCAACCCCCAACGTATCGCCTTACCGTCCCCTTGCCATCGCCGGCGGGATCGCGGCCGTGCTGGTCGTGCTGTTCACTTTCGAGGATTACGGCGTAACCTGGGATGAATTTTATCACATCGCCAACGGCAAGCATGTTCTCGCTTATTACGCGACACTGTTCGCCGATCGTACGGTCCTCGCCTACCACAATCTTTATCTCTATGGCGGCGTGTTCGACGGGATGGCCGCCCTCGCCAGCCAGTTCCTGCCATTCGGCGATTACCAGACATCGAACCTGCTGAACGCGTTGGTCGGGCTTCTCGGCATCTGGGGATGCGGCAAACTGGCGGGCGAGATTGCCGGCCGGCGTGCCGGCCTGTTTGCCGCCGTCTTCTTAATCCTGAATCCGTCCTGGTACGGGCATATGTTCAACAACCCCAAGGACATCCCGTTCGCGGCGGCGATGGCCTGGGCGCTTTATTTCATGGCGCGAACGGTAAAAGAATTTCCGGCTGTACCGCTGCGAACCGTCGTCGGTCTGGGAGCAACGCTGGGCCTGACCGTTGGCATGCGCGTCGGCGGCGTGATCGCGTTTTTCTATCTCGGCGTTGCAACTGCGGCCTATCTTGCCATCCAATGGCGAAATACCCGCAGCTTGCGAACGGCATGGATCGAGGGGCGATCCATCGCCCTGCGCTGCATGCTTCCGGTCACGCTGATCGCCTATGCAGTGATGCTGCTGTCGTGGCCCTGGGCGCAGCAGAGCCCCATTCTTAATCCATTGCGGGCCTTACGGCTGTTCTCCCACATCTCATGGGATCTGAACGTGCTGTTCGACGGCCGGCTGGTCAATTCGCTTCGCCTGCCGGCCGATTATCTGTTCGTCTATTTTGCCGTCAAGCTGCCCGAACCGATCCTTGTTCTGCTCGCGCTCGCCGTCGTCCTTGCCGCGTTGGCAATCCGGCGCAACCGTGCGTTTAGCAACGCTAAAACTCTTCCTGGTTATGCCCTGTTAACAACCGCGATCGTTTTCCCCTTCGCCTATTTTGTCCTGGCGCGTCCGGTGACATACGACGGCATTCGGCATTTCCTGTTCGTCCTGCCGCCGATCTCCGCCGCAGCCGGCATTACCGCCGACCGGCTTTTCACCCTCGCCACCCGTCGCGGCCCAGCCTTGCACGCCGCCCTCGCCGCTGCGTTCACGATATGGGTCGGCTGGCAGACCTCGCTCATGATCCGGCTGCACCCGCACCAATACGTTTATTACAACAGCCTTGTCGGCGGCGTGAACGGTGCCCAAGCGCGGTTCGAACTCGATTATTGGGGAAACTCGTATCATGAGGCCGTCGATCTGCTGAACGAGTATCTT
>JACQAF010000207.1 GCA_016195145.1 Rhodospirillales bacterium | reverse complement strand
GAGTGGCGCAATAGAGCGCCACCATGAAGGTGAGAGCCTTCTCGACCTCCATGGTGAGCGTGACCGGCAGCAGGATGATCAGCGTGTTCTGCGCGTTGAACCCCGGCACCGCGCCGACGACGATGCCAAGCAGTACCGCCGGTATGATGATCCACCAATAGCTGAAATTATGGGCGAGCAGACCCAGTAGGAAATCGACGTCCCAACCCATCGGCGATCACCCGCCTCCAAACGCCAGAGACAGAAGTTTCTCGACCGGCCCGCGCGGCAGACGGGAATTGAGCAACGCGATGAACAATAGGTAGGCGATTCCCGACACGATCGTCGAGGTTGCGGCGATCGCCCGCCAGGTTCCCGCGCGCATGATCACCATCAAGGCCGCGACCAGGATGAATAGCCCGAGCGTAAGGCCAAGCCACGGCAAGACGAAGATGAATGCGATGCAGCACCCGATGATCGCCAGCCGCGGCCAGCGGGCCGATTGCGGCTCGATCAGCCGCCCGATGCCCAGCGTCGCGCCGTCGCGCGCGACCTGGATTCCAATCCGCACCAGAAGCAGGCCGATCAGGCCGAGGAGCGTGACGCCGATAATCGTGGCGTTGGTTTTCGCCTCCCAACTCAGGTTCCACACCGACGCAAAAAAATAGATCGCGAACGCCGCAGCCAGAGCCGGCAGGACGAGATCGGCCCCGACCGCCGGTCTCCCCCCGTCGCGATCGTCGTTCATCGGCGCCAAATCAGGCACAGGATTTAGCGCTTCGCGGTCAGCAGGCTGCGATAGCGATCAGCCAGGTCGACCATGGCGAGGGCGTATTTCGTACACGCCGCGCGGTCGCCATAGCTTACCTGCTCCCACTTGCCGGCGGTTTTTTCATAAACATCCTTGAAGGTGGGGTCCGAGAAAACCTGCCGCGCCGTCGTATTGAGCTTGTCGAAACGATCGGGAAACTTGTCCGCCGCTTCGGTATGGATCGCCCAGGCGCGCGAGGAATAAAGATCCGGGATGCTGGTGCCGAACACCTTGTTGATCGGCGGGGCGTTATTTGTCGCCGCGGCCAGATCGTTGGTCTGGTTGAACACGCCGAGGGTGCGCACCTTGTCGCCGATCTTAATCGGTTCGGCGATCGGCAGCACGCCGCAATCGACCTCGCCGTTCAGCGTCGCCACCATGGTCGGGTTGCCGCCGCCATAGGGCACGAGATTGAATTTCGCCCCGGTCGCCTCGCCGAGCGCCAGGACCCCGATCGACGCCGGATGCGGCAGCCGACTGGTCGCCACCGTAACCGTGCGTTTCTTCGCCTCGGCGACCACATCCTCGATTCGCCGGAACGGGCTTTGCGCGCGGACGTAAAGCGCGCTGTCGTCGATGTCGATCCGGCAGAAATAGAAATAATCGCCGGGGAATTTGTAGTTGGGCTTCTGGAGCGCGTACATGATCATCTCCGGCCCCATATTCCCGAACAGCAGGTTATAGGCGTCCTTGTCGCGCCGGCCGGTGAAAACTTCGTACCCGACCTGCCCCGAGCCGCCGGGGAAGAAGTCGAATTCGAACGCGGCGCCCAGCGACCTGCGCCAGACATCGGTGAACGAACGGGCGAGGCGATCGGCGCCGCCGCCCTGTGCCGTCGGGATGACGACCTTGAGGTTACGCTCCGGATACGCGGCCCAGGCGCTGCGATACGGCAGCGCCGCCAGGGCCATCGCGCCCAACGCGGCGGAACCCTTGAGAACGGTGCGGCGCGAGACAAATCGTGTGGGCGTCGGCATAGCGGCCTCCCTGCTATCGTTCTGGATCGGTTCGACCCCGGACCGGTTTCCGGCCGCTGCCTTCGGGCACAACCGCAGTCTCTTGAATCCGCAAGTATCGGCCGAGCCTTCGCCGATTGGCAAGATTCATTAACTTGCCGGCCGCCAGCCTACCACTAAAGATCAAGCGGAGGCGACCCGATCATGCTAAAATTATACAGTGGATTGACCGGACGTCGGCGCTTCCAACCCTATAGCGGGTAGAGATAACATGCTGAACATTCTACGGTTGATCGAAGCTTTCATCTTCGAGCAGGAAGACCCGGGGATCAAATCGCCGGTCAAGAATCTCGGCTTCATTTCGTGCACCAACGCCGTCCACATACGGCATGTGCCGTTTTACGACCCATGCATCATCCTGGTTCTGGCCGGACGGAAGGCGATTTTCGACCGGGGTGCGCCGATCGTGTGCGATGCGGGTTGCGCCCTCGCCGTTCCAGCGCCGGCGAGTTTCGACTTGAAGAACGAGCCCGATGCCCGTAGCGGCAAATATCGGGCTCTGGTCATTCCCTTCAAATATGAAACCCTCGACCGCCTGCGCAAGGCGCACGCGATCGATTTCGATCATACGGAACGGAACGCGCCCGTGCTGCGCTTTGAACACAACGAAACCTTGCTGGCGTCGATCGAGAATTATCTCGCTTCCGCCAACGACCCCAATATCGTCGTCCATCGGCTGATGGAAATTCTGCTGATTCTCGCCAACCAGAACCGCCGGCTATTGTCCTATACGATGAGCGGCGAAAGCTGGGGCCAGCGCGTACGGGCAGTGCTGGCGACCGACCTGACGCGCGCATGGGATATCGGCGATGTCTGCAAGCGTCTGGCGACGACCGAAAGCACGCTGCGCCGCAACCTGAAAAAGGAGGACACCGGCTTCAGGGAGCTCGCCGCCGAACTGCGGCTGACATCGGCGCTGATGAAGCTGCTGCAAACCTCGCAACCTGTCTACCAGATCGCCTATGATTGCGGCTTCCAGTCGGTTTCCCGATTCACCAGCAATTTCCATAAGCGTTTCGGCCTGCCGCCCCGCGATCTGCGGGTCTCGCTGACCGGCGTCGCGCCCCGCCCCGCCGCCGTCGAGGTCGTCTCGGGCGATATCTGACCGTCTCGGATCCTCCGATAACCGGATTCCTGCCGGTCAGGACGCGGCGTCCGGAAGTTCGTCCTCAGGATGGAATTGCTGGCGCCGCCGGCCCTCGGTGAACGCGGCCAGCGACTGGTCCCAATGGCCGTCCGGCCAAAGGTAACGCACCTGGCCGTCCTGCGGGCGGTAGACGGCCGTATACACCGTCCCAAAACGCCGTCCGTAAGCGGTCGTATAGAGAGGCGGGCGCAGGAAACACGCGGTCAGCTTCTCGGGCGTCATGCCCGGGTCTTGCAGGCGGAAGAAAAGGAACCGCTCGCGTTCCAGCGTCGCGGTGGCGCGCGCG
>JACQAF010000003.1 GCA_016195145.1 Rhodospirillales bacterium | reverse complement strand
GCGCCCAACGTCAGCCAGTTGATGCTGAACGATCCGGACAATTTGCTGATCCAGATCGGGCTGCAATTGCCGGAGAACCTCTCGGGCAAGATGTTGATCAGCGCCGACGCATCGACCATCTGCATGACGACATTGCCCGACTTGGGCCAGATCGCGTTGTCGTAGAGATCGAGGGCGCGCTCGAAATCCCGCAGATCGTAGTGATAAAGCGCCAGATGCCACCAGTTGTGATAGGCGAGGCCGTTATCGGGCGCCCATTGGTGCTGACGTTCGCTCAGCCAAGCGACGCCTTTCGCCTGCACGCCCTGCATCTCGAACACATGCGCCACCGCATGCACACCCCATGCATCGAACGGATTAAGCGACACCGCCATGCGGCCAAGATCCTCGGCGCGCGCGAAATCGCCCGTCTCCTCCAGACCGAAGGCCGCCATGCCGAGGACATAACCGCCGCCGGCGTCGCCCGACGCCCAGGCACGGCGCGCCTGCAAGGGCCGGTCGCGCAACTCGTTCTGATGGCCGAGAAAGAAGTCGCCGACATGGGCGCAGAGCAACGCCGCCAGGTCGCGCGGGTGATCCTGCGTGATGCGGCCCCATCGGGCGTTCGCCTCGGCGAACCGTCCTTCCGCCCAGGTTTGCGCCGCCGCGAGGTGCGCCCGTTCGCGCTCGGTCGCAGCGGCGATATGCGGCCGTGCGGCTGCAAGCGACCGTTCGACCTCCGGCATCAATGCCTTGTCGGTCGCAAGGCACAGCAAGCTCGCGCGCAAGGCCCAGCCCATTGCAAAGCCGGGATCATCGGCCAGCGCCAGATCGAGCGTGGCGATCGGATCCCCGCGATAGGAAAGCGCCTGATCGAGCGCCCGGTCGAAAAATTCGACGCTGCGGTTCTTGTCGGTCGTTAAAGTCAATCCGTGCGCGGTCTTCAGCATATGCATGGCTCCCGGAAATAGTTACAATCGAGCGTCGGCGCGGTTTATATAGCGCGCCATGAAATACGCGCCGCACACGCCGCCCACAAGCCGACCTATGGTAATGTTCCCTAAACAACCGGATTTTATTTTAGTCACAACGGACTAGCGCAATCCACCTCCCCGCCGGTCGCTGCCACAGCGGCGTCAACTGCACTCGAGGTACAGTAGGAAGCATGACCCAGATATCGATCCGGCGCGGCGCTCAGACACGGGAACGCCTTCTCGATCTGGCCGAAGCGGCGATTCTGCAGAAGGGATTTGGCGCCACCTCGATCGAGGAGCTGATTGTCGGCGCCGAAATCACGAAGAGCGGATTTTTCTATCATTTCCGCGATAAGAGCAACCTCGCCAAGGCGTTGCTATTGCGCTACCTGGAGCGCGATGAGCGGATTCTCAACGATCTGTTCGCCAAGGCCCACGCGCTCAACGAGGACCCGCTGCACGGCTTCCTGGTGGCGCTCAAGCTATTCGCCGACATGCTGTCGGACCTGCCGGAAGCCCATCCCGGCTGCCTCGCCGCCTCGTTCTGCTACCAAGATCAGCTGTTCAACCGCGAAATCCGCGAGCTCAACAGGGACGGGGTGCTGGCGTGGCGACTGCGCTTTCGCGAACGCCTTACGTGCATCGCCGAGCGCCACAAACCGAAAACCGAGATCGACATCGACAGTCTCGCCGACATGGCCGCGACGCTGGTCGAAGGCGGCATCATCCTCTCCAGGATACTCAACGACCCGAAGATGCTGACCAAGCAGATCATGCTTTATCGCAGCTTCGTGCGCGCGATATTCGCGCCGGACTAGGGCGCCCGGGGTCGCGCCTGGATCGTTCGCTTGGCCCGCGTTTGGCCGGGCGCTACGCCGGTACCGGCACCTTGCGCACGAGGGCCGAATAATCGTCGCGCAGCGCGCGGGTCACCGGACCGACGGTGAATTTATACTCGCCGACCGAGCCGATCGCCGTCACCTCGGCCGCAGTGCCGGTGAGGAACATCTCCTGCGCCTTGCCGAGATCGCCGGGCATGATCGCCCGCTCGATCACCTTGTACTGGCGCTCGCGCGCCAAGCCGATCACCGTGCGCCGGGTGATGCCGTCGAGGAAGCAATCGGGCGTCGGCGTATGGATCTCGCCGTCGATGACTAGAAACACATTCGCCCCGGTCGCCTCGGCGACATGGCCGCGCCAGTCGAGCATCAGCGCGTCGTGATAGCCCTCGGCCTCGGCCGCGTGTTTCGACATCGTGCAGATCATGTAGAGCCCGGCCGCCTTGCTGTTGGTGGGCGCGGTATTGGGCGCGGGCCGCGACCATTTCGCCCATGTCAGGCGGATGCCCTTCTCGCGCAGTTCCGGCGAGAAATAGGCCGGCCATTCCCAGGTCGCGATGGCGACGTTGATCTTCGTCTGCTGCGCCGAAACGCCCATCATCTCAGAACCGCGCCAGGCGATCGGCCGGACATAACAATCGGTCAGCTTGTTGGCCGCCATGGTTTCGGCCTTGGCGCGGTCGAGCTCGGCCGCCGAATAGGGGATTTCGAAGCCGAGGATCCTGGCCGAATTGCGCAGCCGCTCGCTATGCTCGGTCGACTTGAAGACATGGCCGCTATAGCCCCGCTCGCCCTCGAAAACGACGCTGGCGTAGTGGAGTCCGTGGCTCAGAACATGGATTTTGGCATCGCGCCACTCCACCAGCTTGCCGTTGAACCAGATCCAGCCGGCACGGTCGTCGAAAGGGATTATTTCAGCCATGGTATGCGTCCCCGAAATATAAAGTTTAATTGAGCGCAGTTTCCGTTGCTCTTATTGCTTGCGTCAAGAGACACGGACGCGGCATATATGTCAATAAGACTGACGTATATCAGCCCTGCAAATCCTGCATATGGGGTATCCTGCCGCCCGCCGGCGGCGGGCGGCAAGGGCAACAAGAGGGGCCGGCCGATGCCAGAACTCAAACCCGGCATGCAGCAGCTTTTCCTGCGCGAGGAAGACCTGCGCCAGGGCATCGAATTACTGTTCTATGCCTATCGCGACTTCACGGCCGAACCCGACGCCATCCTCGCCAAGCTCGGCTTCGGACGGGCCCACCACCGGGTGGTTTATTTCGTCGGCCGCTATCCGGGCATCAGGGTCGGCGATCTGCTCGGTATCCTGCGCATCACCAAACAAAGCCTGTCGCGCGTGCTCAGCCAGTTGGTGCGCGACGGCTATATCGTCCACAAGCCGGGACCGACCGACCGGCGCGAGCGGCGGCTGGAACTCACTGCCCAGGGCGTTGCGCTCGAACGCCAACTCTCCGAGACCCAGCGCGCCCGGGTCGCCGCCGCCTATCGCGCCGCCGGGGGCGTCGCCGTCGAAGGCTACAAGCGGGTTCTTCTTGGCCTGATCAACGAGGCCGATCGCGGCAAGCTCGCCGATATCAGCCTGCCGGCACCGACCGCGCGGGCGCGTTGATCCCGCCCATGCCCACCGCCCCGCCCCCGCTTTCCGTCGCCGTTACCCCGTCCTATACTCTCGCCACCATGACCGACGGCGCCCACATCTTGGTAGTCGACGACGACGCGCGGCTGCGCGAGCTGCTGCGTAAATTCCTGTCCGAGCGCGGCTTCCGCATCACCACCGCCGGGGATAGCGCCGCCGCAGCTGAGAAGATCGCCGCGCTCGCCTTCGATCTTCTCGTTCTCGACGTCATGCTGCCGGGCGAAAATGGCATCGACTTCACCCGCCGCCTGCGCCAGACCAGCGCCGTGCCGATCCTGCTGCTTACCGCGCGCGGCGAATCGCAGGATCGCATCGCCGGCCTGGCCAGCGGCGCCGACGATTACCTCCCCAAGCCGTTCGAGCCGGACGAGCTGCTTTTGCGCATCCGCGCCATCCTACGCCGCGCGCCGCCGCCGGACATGCCGGCGGAGATTCATTTCGGCGGATTCCGCTTCGATTTCATGCGCGAGGAGCTGACCCGCGCCGGCGCGCCGGTGCACCTGACCGCCGCCGAAGCGTCGCTGCTCAAGGTGCTCGCCGCCACGCCAGGAACGACCCTCAGCCGCGACGAGCTTCTCCGCCGTTCGCGGATTTCGGGCAATGAGCGGACGGTCGATGTCCAGGTCACCCGGCTGCGCCGCAAGATCGAGACCGACCCGCGGCTTCCCCGCCATATCCATACGGTGCGCGGGGCCGGTTATCTCCTGCGGATCGATTGAGCGGCCGCGCATGTTCTCGCTGCGCGACTACATGCCGCACACGCTGTTCGGGCGGGCCCTGATCATCATCGTGGCCCCCCTGGTGCTGGTCGAGCTGGTCGCCGGATTCGTCTTCTACGACCGGGTCTGGGACACGGTGACCCGGCGGCTGGCCAACGGCGTCGCCGGCGATATCGGCTTGGTCGTTCAGTCCTTCGCTCGCTTCCCTGATCCCGATAACCGCCAGTGGGCGCTTAACGCCGTCGATCGCCTGACCAGCGTCCATGCCACGCTCGAAGAAGGCGCCATCCTCGCCAATACCGGGCCCGAAATCGGCTCGGGCGTGCTCGAACGCCTGCTGGTCAACGCGCTGCGCGAGCGCGTCCACCGCCCGTTCCTGCTCGACGTATGGTCGCATCCGCGCGACGTGACGATCAAGGTCCAGCTTGCCGACGGCGTGCTCCATGTCCGCACGCCGCGCGAGCGGCTGTTCATCTCGACCGTCTACGTGTTCCTGCTATGGATGGTCGGCTCGTCGCTGGTCTTTTTCGCCATCGCCTCGGTGTTCATGCGCAACCAGGTGCGCCCGATCCGCCGGCTCGCCGCCGCCGCCGAGGAATTCGGCAAGGGCCGCGACGACGCCGATTTCCGGCCCTACGGCTCGGCCGAGGTGCGCCAGGCGGCGGCCGCCTTCATCGTCATGCGCGAGCGCATCCGCCGCCATGTCGCCCAGCGCACCGAAATGCTCGCCGGCGTCAGCCACGATCTGCGCACCCCGCTCACCCGCATGAAGCTCGAACTCGCCATGCTCGGCGACACGCCCGCCGCCGCCGGCCTCAAGTCCGACGTCGCCGACATGGAGCGCATGGTCGAAAGTTATCTTGCCTTCGTCCGCGGCGAGGGCGAGGAGCAGCCCGAAGACACCGATCTCGCCGCCCTGCTCGACGAAATCGCCGCCGTCGCCCGCCGCGAAGGCCATGCCGTCGCTCTGACCGTCGAGGGCGATCTGATCCTGTCGCTCCGGCCGCACGCGATGAAGCGCAGCCTGTCGAACTTGATCGCCAATGCCTGCCGCCATGCCGCCCAGGTCGCCATCCAGGCGGCGCGGCGCGGCCGCTCGGTCGAGATCGTCATCGACGACGACGGCCCCGGCATTCCCCCCGAAAGTCGCGAGGAAGTGTTCAAGCCGTTCTTCCGCCTCGATGCCTCGCGCAACCCGACGACCGGCGGCGTCGGGCTTGGCCTGACCATCGCCCGCGACATGGTGCGCGGCCATGGCGGCGATATCCAGCTTATCGAATCGCCGCTTGGCGGCCTGCGGGCGCGCATCAAATTGCCGGTGTGAACGGCGCCGGCGGCCTTGCCGCAGGCCGCGACGGCGCACTATAAACGGCCCCGCCGGACCGGATGCCGGGCCGCCCAGAGGAACGAGACCCATGTCCACGCTCGACATCGCCGCCTTCCGGGCCACGCCGCTGCGCCGCGATCCTTATGAATACCTGATCGTTCCGGGATTCGTCCGCGGCGACGCCCTCGATGGCATCAATGCCGATTTTCCCAAAATGGACCGGCCCGGGTCGTTCCCGACCTCGACCCTGTCCTTCGGGCCGCGCTTCAAGGCGTTGCTCGACGATTTCGAAAGCCCGGCGCTGCGCGCCGCGATGGCCGAGAAATTCGCCGTCGATCTCGAAGGACGGCCGACCACGATCACCGTGCGCGGGCGGTGCCGCCAGAGCGACGGCAAGATCCATACCGACACCGAAAGCAAGATCATCACCGTGCTGGTCTATATGAACCCGGCGTGGGAAGCGCCGGGCGGGCGCTTGCGGATCCTGCGCGGACCGGACCGCCTCGACGATTGCGCCGACGAGGTGCCGCCCACCGCCGGCACCTTGCTCGCCTTCCGCCGCTCGGAAAAATCCTGGCATGGCCATGAATCGTTCGAGGGCGAGCGGCGCGCCTTGCAGCTCAATTGGGTGACCGATCAGGCGACCGTCGATCGCGAGCTCGCCCGGCACCGGCTGTCTGCCTTTTTCAAGCGGCTCAATCCGTTCGGCTGACCGCCGCGGTCAGAACAGTTTTCCGCCGTCGGGAACTTTCAGGCTGGGCGAAATCAGGACGACCGCGCCGTCGGAGTCGGGGAAGCCGAGCACCAGCACCTCGGACATGAACGGGCCGATCTGGCGCGGCGCGAAATTGACCGCCGCCGCCACTTGCCGCCCGATCAGGTCTTCCGCCCGGTAATGAACCGTGATCTGGGCCGAGCTTTTCTTGACGCCGATCTCCGGCCCGAAATCGACGCGCAGCTTGAACGCCGGCTTGCGCGCCTCGGGGAACGGCTCGGCGGCAATGATGGTGCCGACGCGGATGTCGACCCGCGCGAAATCGTCATGGGTAATGGTCATGGTGACGCTTCTAGGGATTCGCCAGACAAGAAAAAGGCCGCCGCCGACGGCCAGGAAACGCCGCGCATCGCGCGACGCGATAAAATCATTTTTCGCGGCGCTGGGCGATCATGCTTTTCACTTCGTCGAGGCTTTCGGCGACGCGGCGATTGATCACGTCGATCGCCCGGCCGTTCGACGTGGCGACCATTTCCGCCAGCTCGCGCATATTGGCGATCGCCCGTTCGAACGCCGCCTTGGCGAGTTCGGTCTGTTTCGCCGCCTTGTCCTCGGTGTCGCCGGCCGACATCATTTCCCGCAAGGCGGACGATGTTTCCTCCATCGTCTGGCGCAGGATCTCCGCCTGGCGCGTGGCGAATGCCTGCATGCCGTCGACGGCAAGCTGGTTGGCGGCGGCGAGCGCTTCGAGATTGCGCCGCTGGCTCGTGATGACCGCTTCCATGTCGACGCCGTTAAGCTTCATCTCCCCCATCATCTTGGGAAATTCCATCATCTTGGCCGGATCGAATAATTTGCTGGGGTCGAAATCGCCGAAGGGGCTGCTGGTCTTCGCCATGGGTCCGGGTCCTTCGCGCTAGAGGTGAGAAAGTTTCTACAGTTGCTACCATACAAGACCCTATCTTAATAGTATGGTCTCCGATCCAAAAACCGTCAATCGATCCGCAAACCTTATATCGCGCCAGTAGTTATCGGCGCTAAATGCAAAAAAATCTACGCTGTTACCGCGCCGATTGTTTGGGATTTACCTGCAAGTCTATTCCCG